>ANAW01000168.1:0-32512 GCA_000340945.1 Nocardiopsis synnemataformans DSM 44143
TCCGCTGTCGGGCTCGTCCCGCGTGCCACCGGCGGTGGTCGGGTGGTACACGGTGTGGCTGCCGGTGAGCCCGCTGGGACGGCCTCCCGCGTCCTCGGTCCAGGGCAGGTCGAGGTTGAGGCGGCTGGCCTCCTCCAGCAGTTCCTCCGCAGTGGGACGGCTGCGCATGTCACGGGAGACGGCGCGGTTGACCAGCGGCCGCAGCGCCTCGTGCATCCCGTCCATGTCGATCTCGCCGTTGAGGATGCGGAAGAAGATGACCTCGAAGGTGCCCGCGCCGTAGGGCGGACGGCCGGTGGAGGCGAAGGCGACGGTGCCGCCCCAGGCGTGGATGTCGGTGGCCGGGCCCAGGTCGGTGCCCTCGATGACCTCCGGGGACAGGTAGCTGGGCGTGCCGACGAACGTGCCGGTCTGGGTCAGCTTGGCGCCGTCCACCGCGTGCGCGATGCCGAAGTCGATGACGATCGGCTCGCCGTTGGAGATGATCACGTTGCCGGGCTTGAGGTCGCGGTGGATCACGTCCACCGCGTGGATGTCCCGGATCGCGCGGGCCATGCCGGTGACGAAGCGGGTCAGAGCGCGGCCGCGCAGCGGGCCGTGGTTGGTGACCGTGGCGTCCAGGGTCGGGCCGGGGATGTGCTCGGTGACCACCCACGGCAGCTCGGCCTGGGTGTCGGCTTCGATGACCTCGGCCACGTTGGGGCTCTGCACGCGGCGCATGGTCTCGACCTCGCGGGCGAGGCGGGCCCGGGCGATGTGGTCGCCCGCGACCTCCGGCTTGAGGACCTTCACCGCGACGAACTGCTCGGTCCGGGGATCCTCGGCCTGGTACACCACGCCCATGCCGCCCTGCCCGATGCGGCGGCGGATGACGTAGTGGCCGATGCGCTCCGGCAGCTCCTCACCCATGGGGAAACCTGCCGACATTGCCATCGAGAACTCATCCCCTCAAAAGACCACATACCACCGCGTCCAGCTTATCGGCCGGGGAATGGGTCACCATTGGCTTGTTCGCCCCGTCTCGGGCCCGTGTGGTCGCTTCCGCACCGCCGGGCGTCCGGGGTTCAGGCGGCGCGTCCGTCCGGGGGCGACCCTCACGAGTATGACGGAAAACTGGCGTGGGCGGTTCCCTCCCTCCCGTCCGGACTGGCCGGATGCGGACGTCCGGACGAACCCCCCGTGACACCGTTCGATCCAACGAGCGGGGCGAAAAGTTCTCGAATCCTCCGAAACGGCGGCGGGGCGGACGGCACCGCACGGTGTGCCGCCGCCCCGACCTGCTGTTTCGGCGCCCGGCCAGCGCCGGTCAGCGCCCCTGGAAGACGGCCTTGCCGGGCCCCTGCTCGACGAAGCTGCGCATGCCGTCCTTCTGGTCCTCGGTCGCGAAAAGTCCCGCGAAGTGCAGGCGCTCGATCTCCAGACCGGTGTCCAGGTCCGTCTCCAGGCCCCGGTCCACCGCCTCCTTGGCCGCGGCCAGCGCGACGGCCGGGCCCTCGGCGTACCGGGCGACCATCGCCACCGCGGCCCGGTAGACCTCCTCGTCCGGGACGACCTGGTCCACCAGGCCGATCTCCCGGGCCTCGTCCGCCTTCACGTGGCGGCCGCTGAAGATCATCTCCTTGGCCCGGGGGGAGCCGATCAGGCGGGGCAGGCGCTGGGTCCCGCCCGCGCCGGGGATGACGCCGAGCTGGATCTCGGGCACGCCCAGTCTGGCCCCGGCCCCCGCGACGCGGAAGTCCGCCGCCAGGGCCAGCTCCAGGCCGCCGCCGAGCGCGTACCCGGTGACCGCCGCCACGACCGGCTTGGGGATGCGGGCCACCAGGTTCAGGGCGCCCTGAAGGTCGCGCGCGTAGCCCAGCATCTGGGCGGCGGTGCGGTCGGCCATCTCCTTGATGTCGGCGCCCGCGACGAACACCCGCTCACCGCCGTAGACGACCACGGCGCGCACGGCCGGGTCCTTGGAGACCCGGGTCGCGGCCTCGGCGATCTCCGCGGTGAGCGCGGCGTTGAGCGCGTTCACCTTCGGCCTGTCCAGCCGGATCACGGCCACGGCCGGGTGGTCCGGATCGGTCTCCACGCGCACGAACTCGCCCACGTCTGCTGCCCCTCACTCACTTCGGCGTCACTGTCTCCGAACTGCTTACCACCCGGTTCAGGAGAAGAGCAGCACCAGGGTGCCCAGCCTCGCGGACAGGGCGTAGGCCGCCGCCAGGAGCAGGGCGGACCCCACCAGCAGCAGCGTGTCCGCGGTCCGCCAGCGGCTCTCCCGGGCGCGGGTGCGCGGTCCGGTCCCGAAGGCGCGCGCGTCCATCGCCGCGGCCAGCAGCGTCCCGGTGCGGATGGAGCGCACCAGCAGGGCGAACAGGCGGCCGAAGAACAGCGTGACCGCGCGGACGGGGTTGCGCCCGGCCTCCAGCCCGCGCGCCCTCCGCGCCAACGTGATCGTGCGCCACTGGTCGGCGAGCAGCGGGACGAGCCGCAGCGCCGCCAGCACGCCCATGGCGGGCCGCTCGGGCACCCGCAGCCGCTGCACCAGGCCGTCGGCGGTCTCCGTGGGGTCGCTGCTCACGGCCGCGAGCAGACCGGGCAGGGCGATGGCCAGCAGGCGCACCGCGGCGCCCAGCGCGCCCTCCGCGCCGTGCTCCCCGTACAGGTAGTTGACCAGTCCGCTGGAGAGCCCCATGAGCAGGAAGGGCCCGCCCAGGACGAGCAGGGTGCGCCGGTCGATCCCGCTGAACGGCACGAGCAGCAGGACGCCCGCCAGCACCGCGCCGCCGGTGACGGCGTCCACGGCCGGGACCAGTCCGACGCCCAGCAGCAGGGCGGCGAGCAGTTTGGCCGCCGGGTTGAGCCCGACCAGCCAGAAGCGCGCCCCGCCGTCCGCGGGCGTCTCCAGGGTGAGCGCGTCCCCAACCGGGACACCGGCCCCGCCCCGCTCTCGCGCCTCGTCCGGTACACGGACCTCGCCCTGCTCTCGGGCCCCGCCCGGCACACGGACTTCATCCGGTGCACGACGGACCTCGTCCGGCTCCCGGATCCCGTCCGGCATACGGACCCCGCCCGGTGCACGGTTTCCGTCCACGGGTGTGTCCGGAGGTCTTTGGTCAGCCACGGCTCCCCCTTCCCGCCGCCGCGTGCCCCGCGACCCCGGCCGGGTCGGGCGGGTCCGCCCCGGCGCCCGCGTCCGGTGCGGCGGCCTCGTACACGGCGCGGCCCCCGGCCACGCGCACCCGCGCGTCGGCCAGGCGGCGCAGCAGCAGGTCGTCGTGGGTGGCCATGACCACCGCGCGGCCCGCGGACCGCAGGGTGGCGAGCAGTTCCACGAGTTCGGTCCAGGTGCGGGTGTCCTGGCCGAAGGTGGGTTCGTCGAGGACGAGCACGTCGGGCGCGTGCGCGGGGCCGGAACTGAGCGCCGTGGCCACCGACAGCCGCCGCTTCTCCCCGCCCGAGAGCGTGTAGGGGTGCACATCGGCCAGCGCGGACAGGCGCAGCCGCTCCATCAGCTCCCCCACCCAGGCCTCCGTCTCGGCCTCGCCCGTCCCGGCGCGCAGCGGGGCGAAGCGCAGCTCGTCGCGCACGGTGGCGGTGACGAACTGGTCCTCGGCGTGCTGGAAGACCGTGCCCACGTGCCGGGCCAGCCTGCGGGCGGGCCAGCGCACCAGCGGGCGCGGGTCGGCCCCGGCCAGCGGTCCGCGCGGCAGCACCGCTCCCCGGTGGGGCTTGGACAGTCCGGCGAGCATGGTCAGCAGCGTGGACTTGCCCGTGCCGTTGGGGCCGGTCAGGGCGGTCGCGGTCCCGGCGCGGACGGCGACGTCCACCCCTTCGAGCACCGTGCGCCGGGGCGCGGCGCGCACGCCGAGCTGGAGCGGGGTGCGCGCCGCGACGCCCACGGCCTCCAGCAGGGGCTCCCCGCCCGGCGCGGGCGCCAGGACGGGCGCGGGCTCGTTCCCGGGCACCCACACGCCCTGTGCGGCCAGCGAGCGCCCGTGCTCGGCGAACACGGCCCCCGGGGGCCCGTCGGCGACGACGCCGCCGCCGGGCTCCACGACCACGACCCGGTCCACCAGGTCCACGACGTCGGCCACCCGGTGCTCGACCAGCACCAGGGTCGCCTCGGTCTCGGCGAGCAGGCGTGCCAGCACGCCGCGCACCAGCGCGGCCCCGGCCGGGTCGAGGTTGGCGGTGGGCTCGTCCAGCAGCAGCAGGCGGGGGCGCATCGCCAGGGCTCCGGCGATCACCAGGCGCTGCTTCTCCCCGCCCGACAGCGCGCCGGTGGGGTGGCGCAGCCCGTACGGGAAGCCCACGGCCTCCAGCGCCTCGCGGACCCGGGGCCAGATGAGTTCGGGGGCCACGCCCAGGTTCTCCGGGCCGAAGGCGACGTCGTCGCCCGCGCGCGCCATCACCAGCTGCGTCTCGGGGTCCTGGCTGACCAGGCCGACCGAGCCCCGGCTCCGGTCGGCGGGCTCGCCGTCCAGGAGCAGGGTGCCCTCGCGGTCGCCGCTGATGGCGCCGTCCTCGCCGGTCAGACCGGCCATCGAGTGCAGCAGGGTGGACTTGCCCGCGCCGGAGGCGCCCAGCAGCAGCACGCGCTCGCCCGGCTCGATGACCAGGTCCACGCCGCGCAGCGCGTGGGTCTCGCGGCCCGAGTGCCGCCAGCCCCAGCCGGAGAGCTCCACACGCGCGCCGGGGCCCCCGGCAGCCGCCCGCCGCCCGTTCGCGAAGGCCACGGTCAGCCCCTCGCGGACGGGAAGGAGGCCAGCGCCCCGGCGCGGGCCAGGGCGGTGGTGAGCAGACGGGCTCCCACGCCCGCGATGAGGGCGGCGCTGACGACCACGATGACGCCGAAGACGATCTTGAACTCCAGCGGCCAGGCCACGTTGTAGGTGAGGTTGTCGCGGATGGCGGGGGAGATCCCCGCGACCGCCGCGGCGAGGACGGCCACGCCCATGCCCCAGCGCCGGTAGCCGAAGGCGAGGAAGACCAGCTCGGGCAGGATGCCCTGGAGGGCGCCGTCGAGGATGACCATGATCCCCCACTGGGTGCCCAGGAGCGCCGAGACCGAGGCGGCGGCGATGGAGGTGAGCAGGGCCGCGCCGGGCTTGCGGATGATCAGGCCGCCCAGCACGCCGGAGATCAGCCACATGCCGTAGACGACGGCCTGCGCGGGCGGGAAGCCGACGAACAGCGGGGTCGTGACCGACCAGACGATGTTCCAGAGCCAGAAGACGAGGCCGACCGCGACGCCGATGACGGCGGCCACGACGATGTCGACGGTGCGCCAGCTCCGCAGCCGGCCGAGGACGTCGCGCCAGAAACCGGTGCCCTCGGGGGTGGTGGTGTTCCTCTTCATGCGGTGTCCCTTCGCCGGGGGTTTGCGAGGGGCCGGGCGGCCGAGAGCGGCTCCGGGACGCGTTCCGCGTGCGCCGGGACGTCCCCGGTGCGCGGGAGACGCGCCACCGGTGACGGTTCCTACGACTTCCTTCGCTGGCATGACCCAGATCAGGTGTGTAAGGGTCTGCGGCCTGGTGCCGCACTCTCAGCGCTCGCGCGCTCCCCTGTCGGTTTCCTCCATTATGAACAAGGGGGAACGCCGGGGTGTTCCCGGGTCGCGTCAGCGCACGTAGGAGCCTCAGCCCCCGGGGCTGGCGCCGCCCTCGGGCACCTGCGGCCGCGGGGTCGCACCGTTCCAGGGCGCACCGCCGTCCCCGCCCGGGGACTCGCCACCGCCGGTACCGCTGTCCCCGCCGCCGGTACCGCTGCCGTCTCCACCGCCACCGCCACCGCCACCGGCACCGGCACCGGCACCGGCACCACCACCAGTACCGCCGCCGCCTCCACCGGTGCCGTCTCCTCCACCGCCACCACCGCCGGTGCCGCCCCCGGTCGAGCCCTCACCGCCTCCACCGCCACCGGCACCACCACCGCCGGTACCGCCGCCTCCACCGCCGCCGGTCGCGCCCTCACCGCCGCCACCATCGGTGCCGCCGTCTCCGCCGGTAGCGCCCTCACCGCCGTCACCGGTCGAGCCCTCACCGCCACCGGCGCCACCGTCGCCCCCGGCACCGCCGCCACCGCCAGTTCCTCCGCCACCGCCACCGGCCGCGACACCACCGCCCCCGCCACCGCCGGTGTCACCGTCGCCACCGCCGCCCGACGGCTTGTCCGAGGCCTTGCCGTAGACCTTCGGCGAGGGGGCGAACTCCTCCTCCGGGAGGTCCGCCACGGCCTCGCGCATGGTGGCCTGCCAGATCGGACCGGGCAGCGTGGCTCCGTAGACGATGCCGTAGTAGCGGTCGCCGATGGTCACGCCCTGGAGCGTGTGCTGCTCCCCGCCCCGGATGTCGCCGACCACCACGGTCCCGGCCAGGTTCGGGGTGTAGCCCGCGAACCACGCGTAGGCCGCGCTGTCGGTGGTGCCGGTCTTGCCCGCCGCCGGGCGCCCGATCTCCAGGCCGTTGGCGGTGCCGCCCTCGAAGGTCTGCTGGAGCAGGTGGTTGACGCCGTCGGCCACCTCGGTGTCCAGCGCGCCCTCCTCGCACTCGGTGCCCACCTCGATCTCCTCGCCGTCCTCGCCCTCGACGAGGACCGAGGCCACGGGGACCGGCTCGCAGTAGGTGCCCCGGGAGGCGAAGACGGCGTAGGCGCTGGCCATGGTCAGCGGGGAGACCTCCTGGTCGCCCAGGGTGAAGGAGCTCCACACCTCCAGGTCCTCGCCGTCCGCGCGGTGGACGCCCAGGCTCCGGGCCATCTCCGCCGTCTCGCACAGGCCGACGCGCTCCTGGAGCTGGGCGAAGTAGGTGTTCACCGACCCCTTCGTCCCGCTGATCATGTTGTGCCTGCCCCCGTCGCTCTCCCCGGCGTTGCGCACGTCCCAGGGCGCCATCCTCCCGCCCTCGCAGTTCTCCAGGCCGCTCACCGTCGTGGTCTTGGGAGAGGAGAAGCTGGTGCCGTACTTGAGCCCGGAGTCCAGTGCGGCGGCCAGGGTGAACGGCTTGAACGTCGACCCCGCCTGGTAGCCCAGCGACCCGCCGTCGTCGTGGTCCACGGACAGGTTGATCGAGGTGGTGCCCGGCTCGTCGGCGAAGCCGTAGCGCATGTTCTGGGCCATCGCCCGCACCCGGCCGGTACCGGGCTCCACGAGGACCTCGGCGGCGAACTTGTTGGAGTCGCCCGCGGGGACGTAGCGCTCGACCGCCTGCTCGGCGGCCTCCTGCATGTCCAGGTCCAGGGTGGTGCGCACGGTGATGCCGCCCCGCTCCAGCATCCGGTCGCGCTCCTCCTGGGTGTCGGCGAGCGCGTCGGAGCCGCGCAGCCACCGCATGACGTAGTCGCAGAAGAACGGCTGCTCGCTGCTGAAGCAGCTTCCCCCGCGCGCGGTCTCGTCCACCTCCAGGCCCCGGCCCTTGTACTCCTCCGCCTCCGCGCGCTCCAGGTATCCGGTGGCGACCATCCGGTCCAGCACCAGGTTGCGGCGCTCGACGGCGGCCTCGGGGTTGGTGAGCGGGTCGTAGTACGAGGGCGCGCGCACCAGCGCCACGATCGTGGCGGCCTGCGCGGGGTTGAGCTCGGAGGCCGGGACGGAGAAGTAGCGCTCGGCGGCGACCTCGATGCCGTACGCGTTCTGGCCGAAGTAGGCGAGGTTGAGGTAGCCCTCCATGATCTCGTCCTTGGTGAGCCTCTCCTCCAGCTCGATGGCGTAGCGCAGCTCCAGCACCTTGCGGGTCAGGGTGCGCGCGTTGGCGCTCGCCAGCTCCTCCTCGGTGTCGGCCTGTTCCATGAGGAGGTTCTTCACGTACTGCTGGGTGATGGTGGACCCGCCCTGGGTGTTGCCCAGGGCGGTGCGGACCGCGGCGCGCAGCGTGCCGCGCAGGTCCAGCCCGGCGTGCTCGTAGAAGCGGTCGTCCTCGATCGCCATGAGGGCGGCGGGCACCCAGGGGCTGATCTCGTCCAGCGGCACCACGTCGCGCTCGCGCTCGGCGACCTCGGCGATCGGCTCACCGTCGACGCCGGTCAGCAGCACGCGCTCGGACGGGCGCGGCACGGCCAGGTCGCTGGGCAGGGCCATGAAGGCCGCCGCGGAGTCCTTGGCCGCCAGCCCGAGACCGCCCGCCCAGGGCATGACCAGCGCCGCCGTGAGCAGCCCGGCGACCGCGCTCGTTCCCGCCAGGCGCTGGACCGTCTCCCGGCGGTCCCCCGCCGGGGTCGGCTCCGACAGCTTCCGGCGCAGGACCTCGGCCCACCTCCGCACACCCGGGCCCGCGGCGGCCGGAAGCGCGGCCCCCGCGCGGGACAGGGCGCCGCGCCAGCCCCGGCGCGGGGCCTCGTGCCGCCGCCCGCGCGGCGGACGCTGGTTGGACTCCGTCACGTCAGCCCCCCTACGGCCGTGTGGCGCCCCGCCCGCGGGACGCGCGGGCAGGCAACTCCATCGACCACGGTCTCAGGACGGACGCAAAGGGCAGACCGGGTGAGCGGGTGCGTCAGCGAAAAACTTCCCCAATGCCAAGCAAAGCACCGCAGAACGAACATAATTCGTCAATCGCCACGAAACAGGCACGTCACACAACAGGCGCCGAGAGATGGCGGGGCCGCAAAGAGGGCCGCGCCGATCGCGGGTGACCGAATCCGGGACAAAAGATCCTTAGGCGACTATTCGGTCACACGCGGATGTCCGGAATACGGCCAGACAACTCGCGAGTGCATTCGATCATCCCTACCCAGCACGGGACACCGCCCAACATGACCGATCAGTTTTTCGGCATTTCCGCAGAATACATCGGAAAACAACCACAGAGACACCTGCATCTGGTGTGGCCCTATGACCGTTTTGAGAGGTTTACTCAGCAGAAACCCGGCAAATACCAGCTCTTAGTACACACAGCTAGTGTGATGAGGATCACATAAATTATTCGGCCCTGGCACTCCGCCAAACACCACAAGAGGGCAGACGATAGACAGCGGAGGGCACCGAAGCCTTAATCCGGACAGTTTCTGTTCCGGACACTTCGTGAACTCCGTCTTGCCCTGGATTAACTCCCGGTTATTTCCGCCTGCCGAAAAACAGCACGGTTCCGCAACGCCGAACCACGACAATTACGGTGTAGCCAGTGATCGGACGCCTGCCCATCCTCGATATCTCTCCAGAGAACGACCTCGGACCGGTGAAAGCCGTTCCGGGCGAACGCTTCACCGTGGGAGCGACGGTGATCCGCGAGGGCCACGACTCCCTCGCCGCGGGCGTCGTCGTCTACTCCCCCAAGGGACGCCGCGAACGACTCGTCCCCATGCGCGAGCACGCGCCCGGCACCGACCGGTACGAGGCCTGCGTCAGCCTCCCCGCGGAGGGCACGTGGTCGTTCGCCGTCGAGTCGTGGACCGACCCCTTCGCCACCTGGCACCACGTCGCGGGCGTCAAGCTCCCGCTGGGCCAGGACACCGAGCTCGTCCTGGAGGAGGGCGCCCGCCTGCTCGCCCGCGCCGGGCGCCGGGTCCCGCGCCGCCCCGTCCTGAACGCCGCCGCCAGGGCGCTGCGCGACACCTCCCTGACCCCGGCGGAGCGCTTCGAGGCGGCGCTCACCCCCGAGGTCCTGGCCGAGATGGAGCGCGCGCCCCTGCGCGAGCTGGTCACCAGGTCCAGGCGCACCAGCGTCGTCGTCCACCGCGAGCGCGCGCTGTTCGGCTCCTGGTACGAGTTCTTCCCGCGTTCGGAGGGAGCCCAGGTCGACATGCCCGGCCAGGAGCGCTCGGGCACCCTCGCCACCGCGGCCAAGCGCCTGCCCGCCGTCGCCGACATGGGCTTCGACGTGGTCTACCTCCCGCCGATCCACCCCGTCGGCACCACCCACCGCAAGGGCGCCAACAACGCCCTGGCCGCCGGCCCCGGAGACCCCGGGTCGGTGTGGGCCATCGGGTCGGCCGACGGCGGCCACGACGCGGTCCACCCCGACCTGGGCACCCTCGCCGACTTCGACGCCTTCGTCGCCGAGGCCCGCGAGCACGGCATGGAGATCGCCCTGGACCTGGCCCTCCAGTGCTCCCCCGACCACCCCTGGGTCACCGAGCACCCCGAGTGGTTCACCGCCCGGGCCGACGGCTCCATCGCCCACGCCGAGAACCCGCCCAAGAAGTACCAGGACATCTACCCGCTCGACTTCGACCGCGACTTCAAGGGTCTGTACGCGGAGATCCTGCGGGTGGTCGAGCACTGGATCGGGCACGGCGTGCGGATCTTCCGCGTCGACAACCCGCACACCAAGCCGGTCGCGTTCTGGCAGAAGCTGCTCGCCGACGTCGCCCGCAGGCACCCCGACGTGCTGTTCCTCGCCGAGGCCTTCACCCGCCCCGCCATGATGCGCACCCTGGCCAAGGTCGGCTTCCACCAGTCCTACACCTACTTCACCTGGCGCAACGGCAAGGACGAGCTGACCGACTACCTCACCGAGCTGAGCCGGGAGAGCGCCCACTACCTGCGCCCCAACTTCTTCGCCAACACCCCGGACATCCTGCACGCCTACCTCCAGCACGGCGGTCGGCCCGCGTTCGCCGTCCGCGCGGTGCTGGCGGCCCTGCTCTCCCCCACCTGGGGCGTCTACTCCGGCTTCGAGCTGTGCGAGAACACCCCCGCCGGGCCGGGCAGCGAGGAGTACCTCGACTCGGAGAAGTACCAGTACCGCCCCCGCGACTGGGCCGCGGCCGAGGCCTCCGGTGATTCCCTCACCGGCCTGCTCACGCTGCTCAACCGGCTGCGCCGCGAGCACCCGGCCCTGCGGGAGCTGCGCAACCTGCGCTTCCACCACGCGGACCGGCCCGAGATCCTCTGCTTCTCCAAGCACAGGCCCGGCACCGGACCCAAGGACCCCGACGACGCCGTGATCGCCGTCGTCAACCTCGACCCGCACCACGCACGCGAGGCGACGGTGCACCTGGATCTGCCGTCCATCGGCCTCACAAGGGAGGAGGAGCTCAGGGTGACCGACGAGCTGACCGGCCGTTCCTACACCTGGGGCGCGGACAACTACGTCCGGCTCGACCCCGCGGCCGGTCCCGCGCACGTGTTCACCGTCAACGGCAGATAGCGGCCCCGGGACCGGTGCACGGGGCCCGGCGGAGTACCTCCGCCGGCGCCCCGCCGTGTCCGGGACGCCTGTTGAACCGACGTCGAACATTCTTGGTGGGGAGCAGTAGATGAGCAAAGACGAGCCCGGCCCCGGCGGACACGGCCACGCCGAACACGGTCCGCTCGCCCCGGCCACCGGGGCCGCCACCGGTCCGCTGATGTCCTCCGGCGGCACCAGTGATCCCCACTGGTACAAGCACGCCGTCTTCTACGAGGTGCTCGCCCGGGGCTTCTTCGACTCCAACGGCGACGGCACCGGCGACCTCGCCGGGCTGGTGCAGAAGCTGGACTACCTCCAGTGGCTGGGCATCGACTGCGTGTGGCTGCTGCCGATGTACGAGTCGCCCCTGCGCGACGGCGGCTACGACATCTCGGACTACTTCAAGATCCTCCCGGAGTTCGGCCGCACCGCCGACTTCGTGGAGCTCCTGGACGAGGCGCACCGGCGCGGCATCCGGGTCATCACCGACCTGGTCATGAACCACACCAGCGACCAGCACCCGTGGTTCAAGGCCTCCCGCGAGGACCCGGACGGGCCCTACGGGGACTTCTACGTGTGGTCGGACACCGACGACCGCTACGACGGGGCCCGCATCATCTTCGTCGACACCGAGACGTCCAACTGGACCTACGACGAGGTCCGCGGCCAGTACTACTGGCACCGGTTCTTCTCCCACCAGCCCGACCTCAACTTCGAGAACCCGGCCGTCCAGGAGGCGATCCTGGAGGTCCTGCGCTACTGGCTGGACCTGGGCATCGACGGGTTCCGCCTGGACGCCGTGCCCTACCTGTACGAGCGCGAGGGCACCAACTGCGAGAACCTCAAGGAGACGCACGAGTTCCTCAAGCGCGTGCGCGCCGAGGTGGACCGGCTCTACCCCGACCGCGTGCTGCTGAGCGAGGCCAACCAGTGGCCGTCCGACGTCGTCGACTACTTCGGCGACTTCGAGTCCGGCGGCGACGAGTGCCACATGAACTTCCACTTCCCGCTGATGCCGCGCATGTTCATGGCGGTCCGGCAGGAGCAGCGCTTCCCGATCTCGGAGATCCTCGCCCAGACGCCGCCGATCCCCCGCAACTGCCAGTGGGCGATCTTCCTGCGCAACCACGACGAGCTGACCCTGGAGATGGTCACCGACGAGGAGCGCGACTACATGTACTCCGAGTACGCCAAGGAACCCCGCATGCGCGCCAACGTGGGGATCCGCAGGCGGCTCGCGCCCCTGCTGGACAACGACCGCAACCAGATCGAGCTGTTCACGGCCCTGCTGCTCTCCCTGCCGGGCTCACCCGTCCTGTACTACGGCGACGAGATCGGCATGGGCGACAACATCTGGCTGGGCGACCGCGACGCCGTGCGCACGCCCATGCAGTGGAGCTCGGACCGCAACGCCGGGTTCTCCAAGGGCGACCCGGCCCGCCTGTACCTGCCGCTGATCATGGACCCGGTCTACGGCTACCAGGCGCTCAACGTGGAGTCCCAGCGCGACAACCCCGGCTCGCTGCTGCACTGGACGCGGCGCATGATCCAGATCCGCAAGCGCCACCCCGTGTTCGGCACCGGCGCCTTCACCGAGCTCAACGCCACCAACCCGAGCGTGCTGGCCTTCATCCGCGAGCACGGCGACGACCGCATGCTCTGCGTCAACAACCTGTCGCGGTACCCGCAGCCCGTGGAGCTGGACCTGGGGCGCTACGCCGGTGTCGCCCCGGTGGAGTGCGTGGGCGGTGTGCGCTTCCCCGAGATCGGGGAGCTGCCCTACCTGCTCACCCTGCCCGGGCACGGCTTCTACTGGTTCCAGCTCCCCGCGACCGCCGAGCAGGGGTCCGCGCGCGGGAGCCGGGACGGCATGCCGTCCTACGGACTGCCCGAGGCCGGGGCCCGGGTGCACGCCACCTTCGAGACCTCCCCGGTGTCGTCGGCCGCGACCCGGCCGCACGCACCGGACCACCCAGTGAGCACGACGTCCAGCATCCCGGCCGGGGTCTCCCCCGCGTTCGGCGACGGCGCCTCCGCCCCCTCACGCGGGGGCGCGGTGCGCGCAGCGGGCCCTCCCGGCCCGGCCGCGGAGCGTACTGACCGGGGTGGGGGCGAGAAGGGAAACGGGTCGCTCTGACATGTCCCAACTCGAAGAACTCCTGGCCGTCTGGCTACCGAGACAGCGCTGGTTCTCCGGCAAGGGGATCCCCATCCGCCAGATCCGGGTCGAGAGCAGGCACACGCTGGTGACGTCCGGCCCCGACGGGCCGGACCTGAACGTCCTGGTCCTCCAGGCCGGTCAGCGGGGCCGCAGCTCCCGCTACCAGGTGCTGCTGGGCTCGCGGCCGCCGCGCTCCCTGCCGCCGGACCTGGCGCGCGTGGCCATCGGCGTGTGCCAGGTGGCGGGCGGCAGACCCAGGGTGGTCTACGACGCCGCCCACGACGAGGAGCTGACCCGGATGCTCCTGGAGCGGTTCGCCGCCCCCACCGGGGCCGAGCCCTCCGGCAAGGTGCGCTTCCGCAGCCTGCCGGGCGGGCGCATCCGCACCGGGTCGGCCGGGCGGATACTCACCGGCGAGCAGTCCAACACGTCCCTGGTCTTCGGCGAGGACTACATCCTCAAGACCTTCCGCAGGCTCTGGCCCGGGCCCAACCCGGACCTGGAGCTGAACATGGCCCTGTCGGGAACCCCGTACGTGGCCCGGCCGTGCGGGTGGATCGAGGCCGACCTGGCCGGGCACTCCACGCCCACGACGCTGGCCATGCTCCAGACCTTCATCCCGCAGGCCACGGACGGGTGGGTGCTCGCCACCGCCAACGTGCGCGCCCTGCTGGAGGGGACGGGGGGCGGGCGCGAGTCCGCGTTCACCGGGGAGGCGGCCCGGCTGGGCCGCACCACCGCCGAGGTGCACCGGTCGCTGGCCCGGGCCCTGCCCACGGACGTGCTCACCCCGACGGGCGCGGCCGAGATGGCCGACGCCATGGTGGAGCGCCTGGCGATGGCCAGCGCCGAGGTGCCGGAGCTGGCCGAGCACGCGCCCCGGGTGATGGAGGCCTACGCCGACTTCTCCGAGGTGGACGAGCCGCTGCCGATACAGCGCATCCACGGCGACTACCACCTGGGGCAGGCGATCCGGACCGGGTCCGGGTGGGTGCTGCTGGACTTCGAGGGCGAGCCCACCGTGCCGGTGCGCGACCGCCAGCGCCTGTCCAGCCCGCTGCGGGACGTGGCGGGGATGCTCCGCTCCTTCGACTACGCGGCCGGGTACCTGCTGATCGGGCACCCGGGCGACCCCGGACTGGAGTGGGCGGCCCGCTCCTGGGCCCGGCACAACCGGGAGGCGTTCTGCCGGGGCTACGCCGACGGCGGCGGGGCCGACCCGGAGAAGCACCTGGTGGTCCTGCGGGCCTTCGAGTTCGACAAGGCCGTGTACGAGGTGCTGTACGAGGCCAGGAACCGGCCGAACTGGCTGCGGGTCCCGCTGGAGTCCATCGCGACCGCCGCCGCGCCCCCCGTGCCCGGTTGAGCACGTCGGCGGCCGCCTCCCGAGCGGGGCGGCCGCCCCTTCGACCACCACGCGCCCCCCGATCCGTCCACACGACTACCACGGAGTCCGTATTGACCTCGCCCCGCAGCGAACAACGTCCGCGTGCCAGCGCAGCCAAGGCCGCGACGAACGGGAAGAACCCGAAGAAGAAGGCCGTGGAGAGCATCCCGGTCGTGGAGGAGGTGTCGGTCGCGGAGACGGCGGCCGCGGTGGAACCCACCGCTGACGTGCCCGCGGCGGCCAAGGCGGGGAAGAGGGCCCCGGCCGCGAAGACGGGGAAGAAGGCCACGGCCGCGAAGCGGGCCCCGGCCTCCGCGAACGGCGGGGCCGACACCAAGGACGCCGCCAAAGCGAAGGCCTCCGCCGACGGCCGACCCGCGGCCAAGGGGAAGGCCAAGGGGAACGGCGAGGCCGCCAAGCGGACCCCGGCCGCCTCCCGGCGCAAGGGGCCCGACCCCGAGCTGGTCGCCGCCCTGGACCGGCTGGTGGACGGCCACCACCACGACCCGCACGCGCTGCTGGGCGTGCACGCCGAGGGCCGTGGCACGGTCGTGCGGGCCCTGCGGCCGGGCG
Organism: Nocardiopsis synnemataformans DSM 44143; assembly: GCA_000340945.1. Taxonomy (GTDB): domain Bacteria; phylum Actinomycetota; class Actinomycetes; order Streptosporangiales; family Streptosporangiaceae; genus Nocardiopsis; species Nocardiopsis synnemataformans. The sequence goes on from ANAW01000168.1 coordinate 15,215, forward strand.
CGGTGGAGGTGCACGCCGTCCTCGCCGACGGCTCGCGGCTGCGCCTGGACCACCTGCACCGGGGCGTGTTCTCCGCGAAGGTGTCCCGGAGCAGGCTGGGCTCGGTGCCCGACTACCGGATCAGCGCCCGCTACGAGGACGGCGCCGAGCACGTGGCCGCCGACCCGTACCGGTTCGCGCCGACCCTGGGCGAGCTGGACCTGCACCTGATCGGCGAGGGCCGCCACGAGGAGCTGTGGAACGCCCTCGGGGCGCACGTGCGGGTCGAGGACACCGCGATGGGCGAGGTGGCCGGAACCCGGTTCGCGGTGTGGGCGCCGGACGCGCGCGGCGTGCGGATGATCGGCGACTTCAACCACTGGAGCGGCGTCGGGCACCCGATGCGGAGCCTGGGCTCCAGCGGCGTGTGGGAGCTGTTCCTGCCCGGGGTCGGCGAGGGCGGCCTGTACAAGTTCCAGGTCCTGGGCTCCGACGGGCACTGGCGCGACAAGGCCGACCCGATGGCGCGGTGCACGCAGATGCCGCCCGCGACCGCCTCCGTGGTCGCCTCCTCCGCGCACGTGTGGTCCGACCAGGAGTGGATGACCGAGCGCAAGGGCGTGGAGCAGCACCGGGCGCCGATGAGCGTGTACGAGGTGCACCTGGGCTCCTGGCGGCCCGGGCTGGGCTACGCCGAGCTGGCCGAGGAGCTCGTCGCGTACGTGACCGACATGGGGTTCACGCACGTGGAGTTCCTGCCCGTGGCGGGGCACCCCTACGACGGCTCCTGGGGCTACCAGGTGACGTCGTACTACGCGCCCACGCCCCGGTTCGGGACGCCGGACGAGTTCCGCCACCTGGTGGACTCCCTGCACCGCGCGGGGGTCGGCGTGCTGCTGGACTGGGTGCCCGCGCACTTCCCGAAGGACGAGTGGGCGCTGGCCCGCTTCGACGGGAGCGCGCTGTACGAGCACCCCGACCCGCGCCGGGGCGAGCACCCGGACTGGGGGACGCTGATCTTCAACTACGGGCGGACCGAGGTGCGCAACTTCCTCGTGGCCAACGCCCTGTACTGGTTGGAGGAGTTCCACGTCGACGGCCTGCGGGTGGACGCGGTGGCCTCGATGATCTACCTGGACTACTCGCGCGACTCCGGGGCCTGGGAGCCGAACACGTTCGGCGGCAGGGAGAACCTGGAGGCGATCGACTTCCTCAAGGAGCTCAACACCACCGTCTACCGGCGCAACCCGCACGTGGCGATGATCGCCGAGGAGTCCACCGCCTACACGGGCGTGACCACGCCGGTCGACCACGGCGGGCTCGGCTTCGGCTTCAAGTGGAACATGGGGTGGATGCACGACACCCTGGAGTACGTCAAGAAGGAGCCGATCCACCGCCAGTACCACCACGACGACGTCACGTTCTCGATGGTCTACGCCTACAGCGAGAACTACGTGCTGCCGCTGTCGCACGACGAGGTGGTGCACGGCAAGCAGTCGCTGTTCAACAAGCCGCCCGGCGACGAGTGGCAGCGGTCGGCGACCCTGCGCGCGCTCCTGGCGTTCATGTGGTCCCACCCGGGCAAGCAGCTGCTGTTCATGGGCGGGGAGATCGCCCAGGGCGACGAGTGGTCGCACCAGGAGGGCGTGCCGTGGTGGCTGCTCCAGTTCGAGCACCACGCGGGGGTGCAGCGCCTGGTGCGGGCGCTCAACGAGGCCTACCGGCCGCGTGCCGCGCTGTGGTCGCAGGACACCGAACCGGCGGGCTTCACCTGGCTGGACGGCGGTGACCGCGAGGGGAACACGCTGTCGTACCTGCGCCACGGCGACGACGGCTCGGTGCTCGCCTGCGCGGTGAACTTCTCGCCGGTGCCCCGTGCGGAGCGGCGGATGGGCCTGCCCTCCGGAGGCCGGTGGACCGCGCTGCTCAACACCGACGAGGCGCGCTTCGGCGGCTCGGACCACCCGGTGCCCGCCCGTGTGGACGCCGAGCCCGTGCCATGGGACGGGCAGCCGTTCTCGGCACAGGTCGCCCTGCCCCCGCTCGGCGCGGTCTGGTTCGAGCCCGAGGCCTAGAGTGATGCAGCGCCCGGGCCCCGCCGGCCCGGGCGCCGAACTGTGTATCATCTACACTGTATTTGATACACAGTTAAGGGGCGGCGCCGTGGCCAGTACCGGGATCCGGACCTTCCGCGAGGGCGACCGCGCCGAGCTGCGGGCGCTGTTCGCCCGTGCGGGCGAGGGGTCGCCGTCCGAGGCGCTCTGGGGGCACCTGCCGTCCGAGGCCGCGATCTACCTGGACCCCTACATGGACCACGTGCCCGAATCGCTCCTCGTCGCCCTCGTCGACGGACGGATGGCGGGCTACCTGACCGGCTGCCCCGACCCCTCCGCGATGCCCGGGGAGAGCGAGCTCATGGACCGCGCGATCCGGGAGCACCGGCTCGCGCTGCGACGCGGACCGGCGGCCTTCTTCGCCCGGGCCCTGCTGGACACGGGGGCGGCCGCCCTCCGGCGCAGGCCCACCGCGGGCGAGCTCTCGGACCCGCGCTGGCCCGCCCACCTGCACATCAACGTCGAGTCCCGGGCACGCGGCACCGGCGTGGGCGCCGCTCTGGTGCGCGAGTGGCAGGAGCGGTTGCGCGCACGGGGGTCCCGCGGCTGCCACCTGCAGACCCTCGTGGAGAACACCGGCGCCGTGCGCTTCTTCGCACGGGCCGGGTTCGAGCCCCACGGCCCGGCCCCGGTGGTGCCGGGCGTGCGCTTCAGGGGAAAGCGCGTGCACCAGCGGACCATGGTGTGGAACCCGTGAACCGGTAGGCGTCGGGAGCGGAGCACCGGGTACCGCTCCACCGCGGGACGGACCGGAGGCGAACACGTCCGCGACGGGCTCTTCCGATCACCGCCTTCACGTGCTTGTGTGTCCTGCACCACAGGCACGACCGTTGGGAGCCCCCGTGTCCGACAACAACCAGAGTCTCGCCCGGGTGCTGGGAAGGGGTGACGTCCTCGCCCTCGGCTTCGGCGCGATGATCGGCTTCGGCTGGATCGTACTGGTGGGCGACTTCGTCAGCGCGGCGGGCAGCGCGGGCGCCGCCCTGGCCTTCGTGGTCGGCGGCGTCATCATGGCCTTCGTCGGCCTCGCCTACGCCGAGCTCGTCGCGGCGATGCCGCACGCGGGCGGAGAGCACCACTACGCCATGCGCGCCATCGGTCCCAAGGGGGCCTTCACCGCCTCCTGGGCCATGATCCTCGGCTACGTCTCCGTCGTCGCCTTCGAGGCCGTCGCCGTCCCCCAGACCCTCGTCTACCTCTTCCCCGACATGGCGGTCGGCCGCCTGTGGACCGTCGCCGGATACGACGTCCACGCCGGCCTGGCCGCGGTCGGCGTGGCCGCGGCCGTGCTGGTGACCGCGGTCAACTACGTCGGCATCAAACCCGCGAGCGTCTTCCAGACCATCGCGGTGCTGTTCCTGCTGGTCGCCGGGGCCGCCATGGTCACCGGCGCGTTCGTGGGCGGGTCCGTGGAGAACATGCGGCCGCTGTTCACCGGCGGCGTCTCGGGCGTGTTCGTGGTCCTGGTGGCGGTCCCGTTCCTCTTCGTCGGCTTCGACGTCATCCCGCAGTCGGCCTCCGAGATCAGGCTCCCGTACCGCATGGTCGGCACCCTGCTGGTCCTGTCGGTGTTCTGCGCGACCGCCTGGTACGTGATGGTCATGCTGACGGCGGGGTCGGGCCTGGGCCCGGACGGGCTGGCGGCCTCCGAACTGGCCTCCGCCGACTCCGTCGCCGCCATGTGGGACAGCGCGGCCATGGGCAACCTGCTCGTCCTCGGCGGTGTCGCGGGCCTGCTCACCAGCTGGAACGCCTTCCTCATCGGCGGCAGCCGCCTCATCTACGCCATGGCCGCCTCGCGGATGCTCCCGGCCTGGTTCGGCCGCCTGCACCCGCGCTTTCGCACCCCGTCCAACGCCGTCCTGTTCGTCGGCGCGCTCTCGCTGGTGTCCCCGTTCTTCGGCGAGCCGATGCTGGGCTGGCTGGTCAACGCGGGCGGCCTGAACATCGTGGTCGGCTTCGTCACGGTGGTGGTCAGCTTCCTCGTGCTGCGCCGACGCGAACCCGGCATGGAGCGGCCCTTCACCGTCCCGGCGGGAGTCCCCGTCGGCGTGGTGGCCCTCGTGCTGACCCTGGGGCTGCTCCTGCTCTACCTGCCCGGCATGCCCGCGGCGCTGAGCTGGCCCAACGAGTGGCTGATGGTGCTCGTGTGGTGGGTGGCCGGGGCCGCCCTGATGTGGCGCCTGCCCCGGGTCGCCGCGGGCCCCGACGCCGAGCGGCGCCTGGTCGAGGCGATGGACGCGCGCCCCCGCAGGAGACCGCGGACCTGACGGACGCCGCCGTGCGCCCCGGCGGGGACGCACGGCGTCGGGTTCCCAGCGTCCGCGCGCGTGCCGACCCGGTACACGCTGACCGGCGCCCGACCGGTCTCCGCCCCTACCGCTCGCGCGCGTGCCAGCCGACGAGGCGGGCGACCGCCTCGTCCAGCACCTCGTCCCTCTTGCAGAACGCGAACCGGAGCAGGTGCGCACCCTCCTCCTGGCGGTCGTAGAACACCTGGGCGGGCACCGCGGCCACCCCGGCCTCCCGGGGCAGCGCACGGGCCACCTCCACCCCGTCGGCGTACCCGAGCGGGCGGATGTCGGCCATGACGAAGTAGGTGCCCTCGCACGCGTCCACGTCGAAACCGGCGCCGGTCAGCCCCGCCACCAACCGGTCCCGTTTGCCCTGGAGGGCGGTGCGCTGGGCGGCGACCCACTCCTCCTCGTGGTCGATGGCGTCGGCCGTGGCCAGCTGGAGCGCGCCGTTCGCGGAGAAGGTGAGGAACTGGTTGACCGTGCGCACGGCGCTGACCAGCGGCTCGGGCCCCATCACCCAGCCGGTCTTCCACCCGGTCACGGCGAACATCTTGCCGACCGAGGACACCGACAGCGTCCGCTCGCGCATGCCCGGCAGGGTGGCCAGCGGCACGTGCGGTCGCCCGTCGAAGGTGAGGAACTCGTACACCTCGTCGGTGAACGCGATCAGGTCGTGCTCGCGGCACACCTGCGCGACCAGCTCCAGCTCCTCGGCGGTGAACACGGTCCCCGTGGGGTTGTGCGGCGTGTTCACCAGGACCATCCGGGTACGGGGCCCCACGGCCGCGCGCAGCTCCGCGGGGTCGAAGGTGAACCGGCCGGTCACGGGGTCCGGCCGCAGCGTCACCGGTCTGCGCACCCCGCCCGCCAGCGTGATCATGGCGGCGTAGGAGTCGTACATCGGCTCGAAGACGACCACCTCGTCGCCGCGCTCCACCAGGGCGAGCATCGCTGCCGCGATCCCGGCGGTGGCACCGACGGTGACGTAGACCTCGGTGTCCGGGTCCAGCTCGATGCCGTAGTGGCGGGCCCGGTACCGGCTCACCGCCCGCCGCAGCTCGGGGCGGCCCGGCCCGGGCGGGTACTGGTTCACCCCCTCCAGGATGTGCCCGGAGGCGGCCTCCAGCAGGGAGCGGGGGCCGTCGGTGTCGGGGAACCCCTGCCCCAGGTTGACCGACCCGGTCTCCACGGCCAGCCGCGTCATCTCGGCGAAGACCGTCTCGCCGTACACGCGCATTCGTTCGATCAGCGGTTCTTCCACCCGTCGAGCGTATCCACCCGCGCGGTCGTCGGGCCAGGCACGGGGACGCCGACGGGGCGGGTCCCGTGGGAACCCGCCCCGTCCGCCGCCCGCCTACAGCAGCAGGCTCAGCACCATCCACGTCACGGGACCGGCGATCAGCAGCGAGTCCAGTCGGTCCATCAGGCCGCCGTGCCCCGGCATGAACCTGCCCATGTCCTTGACGCCGAGGTCGCGCTTGAACAGCGACTCGATGAGGTCCCCGACGGTGGCGGCCAGCACGACGGCCAGGCCGAGGACCACGCCGACCCACCAGGGGCCGTCCAGCATGAGCGTCACGCACAGCGCGCCCGCGACGGCGCAGCCCACGACCGAGCCGCCGAAGCCCTCCCAGGTCTTGTTGGGGCTGATCACCGGCGCCATCTTGTGCCGGCCCAGCAGGATCCCGGCGAAGTACCCGCCGATGTCGCTGGAGATCGTCACCACGATGAACGTGACCAGGCGGTACTGGCCGTCCTCGGGATGGGAGACGAGCAGCAGCCACGTGCCGAAGAGGAACGGCAGGTACACCAGGGTGAACAGGTTCGCCGCGACGTCGGCCACGAACCCTTCCGTACCTCCGCGCAGCCGCCACACCAGGGCGATGATCGCGGTCAGCGCGGTCGTGCCCACCAGCCAGTCGGTTCCCCCGAAGTAGGCGGCGACCTGCATGGCCACGCCGCCGACGGCGAGCGGCGCCAGTGCGAGGCCCATGCCCTTGCCCGCGAACGCCCGGTTGACCTCGCGCAGGCCGATCAGCACCCCCAGGGAGGTGATGATCGTGAACAGCTGGGGCAGGGGGAAGATGGAGAAGAACACGAGGGCGCCCAGGGCGCACCCGCTGGCGATGGCCACCGGGAGGTTGCGGCCCGTCCGGACCGGCTCACCCCCCGGTTTGTGCAGCACGAAGCGCTGCCCGTCCGGATCGGGACCGTCCTGCGGCCCGCCGCCGGGTCTGTGCTCGGGCGAGCGGTCATCGCCTCCCGAGTCGCTGGAGGAAGGAAGGGTCACCGGCTAAACCTCGAGCAGTTCCGATTCCTTGTGCTTCAGCAGCTCGTCGACGGACGCGACGTACTTCGAAGACAGCTCGTCCAGCTCGGCCTGGGCGCGGTGCGCCTCGTCCTCGCCGACGTCGCCGGACTTGACGGCCTTCTCGAAGGTGTCCTTGGCGCGGCGGCGGACGTTGCGGATCGAGACCTTGCTGTCCTCGGCCTTGGTCCGCGCGACCTTGACGTACTCCTTGCGGCGCTCCTCGGACAGGTCGGGGAACACCACGCGGATGACCTGGCCGTCGTCGGAGGGGTTCACGCCCAGGTCGCTGTTGCGGATGGCGTTGATGATGTCGGTGCGCGAGTTGACGTCGAACGGCGAGATGACCACCATGCGCGGCTCGGGGACCGAGAAGGAGGCCAGCTGGTTGATCGGCGTCCGGGCACCGTAGTAGTCGACGGTGATCTTGTTGAAGGTCGCCGGGGTGGGGCGTCCGGTGCGGATCGTGGCAAAGTCCTCCTTCGCCACGGTCACGGCCTTCTCCATCTTCTCCTCGGCCTCGAGGAGGGTCTCTTCGATCATGTGGGCGCTCCCTGGTGTCGTGGCTTGCTGTGGTCGCGGAGGCTGTCTCAGACCGGGGTCGGCCCGACGATGGTCCCGATCTTCTCACCACGTACCGCGCGCAGGATGTTCCCCTGGCTCATCAGGTCGAACACGACGATGGGCAGCCCGTTGTCCATGCACAGGCTGACCGCGGTGGCGTCCATGACCTTGAGGCCGCGGGTGAGGACCTCGTTGTAGTTGAGCTTGTCGAACTTGACCGCGTCGGGGTTGCGCTGGGGGTCGGAGTCGTAGACCCCGTCGACCTGGGTGCCCTTGAGGACCGCCTGCGCGCCGATCTCCAGCGCGCGCTGGGCGGCGGTGGTGTCGGTCGAGAAGAACGGTGCGCCCAGACCGGCGCCGAAGATGACCACGCGGCCCTTCTCCAGGTGGCGGACGGCGCGGCGCGGGATGTAGGCCTCGGCGACCTGGCTCATGTGGATCGCGGTCTGCACGCGGGTGTCCACACCGAGCCGCTCCAGGAAGTCCTGGAGGGCGAGGCAGTTGATGACGGTGCCGAGCATGCCCATGTAGTCGGCGCGTCCGCGCTCGATGCCGCCCTCGGTGAGCTGGGCGCCGCGGAACATGTTGCCGCCGCCGACGACCACGGCGACCTGGATGCCCTCAGAGACCGCCTCGGCGATGGACTCGGCCACGTACTGGACGACCTCGGGGTCGATGCCCAGGCCGCCACCGCCCGCGAACGCCTCTCCCGAGAGTTTGAGCATCACGCGCTTCCAACCGGAACCGTGCATCGCGGGTCCGGTACTCGCCGGTTCGGTGCTCATCGCTTCGTTCACAGCCTGTGGCCTCCCTTGTCGTCCCCGAGCGGCACAGGGTCCCCCGAGTGTTCCTCGCGGCGGCCGACCGGGCTCACGCGCCCCGCCACCCGCCCATATCCACCGAAGGTGCCGGGGAGCAGTCTCCCCGGCACCTCCATCATCTCAAAACCCTCAGGCCTGGCCGACCTTGAAGCGGACGAAGCGCTTGACGGTCACGCCAGCCTCGTCGACGACCTTCTGGACCGTCTTCTTGTTCTCCTTGACGAACGGCTGGCCGAGCAGCGTCACGTCCTTGAAGTAACCGTTGAGGCGGCCCTCCACGATCTTGGGGATGGCCTGCTCGGGCTTGCCCTCCTCGCGGGTGGTCTGCTCGGCGATGCGGCGCTCGTTCTCCACGACCTCGGCGGGGACGTCGTCCCGGCCGATGTACTGCGGGGCCAGCGCGGCGATCTGCTGGGCGAGGTCCTTGCCGACCTCCTCGTCAGCCTTGTCCAGCTCGACCAGGACGCCCATGGTGGGGGGCAGGTCCGGGTCGGACTTGTGGAGGTAGCTGGCGACGTAGGCGCCCTCGAACTTGGCGAAGCGGCGGAACTCCAGCTTCTCGCCGATGACCGCGCTCTTGGCCTCGATGAAGGCCTGGAGGGTCTTGCCCGGCTCGATCTCGGCGGCGGCGACGGTGGCGAGGTCGTCGCTGTCCTGGGCCGCGACGAAGTCGGCGACCTGGTTGACGAGCGCGATGAACTGGTCGTTCTTGGCGACGAAGTCGGTCTCGCAGTTGAGCTCGACGAGGGTGGCCTTGCCTTCGGACTCCTGCTTGAGGACGACCATGCCCTGGGCGGCGGTGCGCTCGGCGCGCTTGCCGACGTCCTTGGCACCCTTGACGCGCAGGGCCTCGACGGCCTTGTCGAAGTCGCCGTCGGCCTCGGTCAGGGCCTTCTTGCAGGCCATCATGCCGGCGCCGGTCATGTCGCGCAGCTTCTTGACGTCCGCGGCGGTGAAGTTCGCCATGACTGTTCTCGGATTCCCTTGGAGTGGAGAGTCTGTACGGAAAGTGGAGCGGATCCGGTCCCGGGCACCGAGCTGCCGCCCCGCCGGGAGCGGCGGGGCGGCGGCGGTGCGCTGGGGCACGGGACTACTCGGCGTCGGGGGCCTTCACCGGCGCGTCGACCGGGGAGTCCTCGGAGGTGACCTCGGCCGGGGCCTCGGCGGCGACCTCGTCGGCCGGGGCGACAGCGGCGGTCTCGACCGGAGCCTGCTCGGCGGCGGCCTCGGCGGCCTCGACGGGAGCCTGCTCGGCGGGGGCCTCCTCGGCGGCGGCCTCACCGGTCTCGGCGGTGGCCTCGCCCGAGTCGGCCTTGTCCGAGTCGGCCTTGCCCTCCAGGAGCTCGCGCTCCCACTCGGCCAGGGGCTCCTCGGCGGCCTTGCGCTCGCCGGTGCCCTCGGAGGCGCCGGAGCGGGCCATGAGGCCGTCGGCGACGGCGTCGGCGACCACGCGGGTGAGCAGGCTGACACTGCGGATGGCGTCGTCGTTACCCGGGATCGGGTAGTCGACCTCGTCAGGGTCGCAGTTCGTGTCCAGGATGGCCACGACCGGGATGTTCAGCTTGCGAGCCTCGCTGATCGCGATGTGCTCCTTCTTGGTGTCCACGATCCAGACCGCGCTGGGCACGCGGGACATGTCGCGGATACCGCCGAGGGTGCGCTCCAGCTTCTCCTTCTCACGGCGGAGGTTGAGGAGCTCCTTCTTGGTGAGCGTGGAGCCGGCGACGTCGTCGAAGTCGATCTCCTCCAGCTCCTTGAGGCGCTGGAGCCTCTTGTGCACGGTGGAGAAGTTGGTGAGCATGCCGCCCAGCCAGCGCTGGTTGACGTAGGGCATGCCGACGCGGCGTGCCTGCTCGTCGATGGCCTCCTGCGCCTGCTTCTTGGTGCCGACGAACAGGACGGTGCCGCCGTGGGCGACCGTCTGCTTGACGAACTCGTAGGCGCGGTCGATGTAGGCCAGCGACTTCTGGAGGTCGATGATGTAGATGCCGTTGCGCTCAGTGAAGATGAAGCGCTTCATCTTGGGGTTCCAGCGGCGGGTCTGGTGCCCGAAGTGGACGCCGCTCTCCAGGAGCTGGCGAATCGTCACGACTGTGGCCATGACCTGGTCCTCCTTGAGGTGGCGGGGAGTCTCCCCGCTCACGGTTGTTCCTGACGCCCCGGACGTACCGCCGCACCGCCGTGGAAGGCGGCGCGGACCGCGGGTACGGCCCCTCGCTGAGGAGGCTCGTGGACGTGCGTATTGTGATCGGCCCGACGGGCCACAGATGATTCTATCCTCCATCGGGAATACGTCGGGACCTGCGCCGCGTTCCGGTTCCTCCGCGGCGGGGTTGTCCACAGGTTCGGGCGCCCCCTGGCGGTCCGCCCCCCGTCTCCGGACCCTGGAGGTATGGCCCCCTCGCTGCTCCTGACCCTGTCCCTGGCGTTCTCCCTCCTGTCCCCGCACCACCCCGCCGAGGCCGACTGGCGCTGGCCGGTGGACCCGCCGGTCGGGGTGCTGCGCCCCTTCGACCCGCCCGAGCTGCGCTGGCTGCCCGGGCACCTGGGCGTGGACCTGGCCGCGGAACCCGGCCAGGAGGTCCGCGCGGCCGGTGCCGGGCGGGTGCACTTCGCGGGCGAGGTGGCGGGCACGCCGCTGGTGAGCGTGGTGCACGGCGACCTGCGCACCACCTACCTGCCGGTGGAGTCCGACCTGGTCCGGGGCGATCCGGTCGCCGCGGGGGACCCGCTGGGCACGCTCGCCGCCGCGCCTCCGCACTGCCCGGACCGCCCCTGCCTGCACTGGGGCCTGCTCCGCGGCGACGACCACCTCGACCCGCTCTCCCTGCTCGGTCTGGGGCGGTTCCGCCTGCTGCCGCTTCCACCCGAACCCGAGGTCGGCCAGCGGCGGGGCGAGCCGCGCACGGCCGCGCACGCTCGCCCCACGCGTGAGGGCAGCGCCCGGCCCCTGGCCCGGAGGACGCGCACGGTCCCCGCCCGCCTCTCCCGGGAGGTCGGCCCGCCGTCGTCACACGGGTCCGCGCGCCGGTCCCTGTCCAACCCGCGTGTGAGGACCGCCTCACACCCGCGCGTGAGGGCCGCGCCGCCTCCCCCCGCGCACCGACGCCTCCGGAGCGGTCAGGCGCGGGGGCCGGAGCGCTCAGGCACGGGGGTGGGCCCGGCGGTAGGTGTCGCGCAGGCGCTCCACGGACACGTGGGTGTAGATCTGCGTGCTGCGCGGACTGGCGTGGCCCAGGAACTCCTGCACGCTGCGCAGGTCGGCGCCGCCGTTGAGCAGGTGGGTGGCCGCGCTGTGCCGCAGGCCGTGCGGCGCGCTGTCCGCACCGGCGGCACGCAGGTGCGCGTGCACGTCCTCGCGGGCCTGGCGGACGCCCAGGCGGCCGCCGCGGGCCCCCAGGAACAGCGCGGCGCCGCTGGTGGCGCCCGCCATCTCCGGGCGCCCGCCGGACAGCCAGGCGTCGAGGGCGTCCAGGGCCGGGCCGCCCACGGGGACCGTGCGCTCCTTGGCCCCCTTGCCCAGGACGCGCACGGTGTCGCGTTCGCGGTCCACGTCGGCCAGGTCCAGGGCGCACAGCTCGGCGACGCGCACACCGGTGGCGTAGAGCGTCTCCACCACCGCGCGGCAGCGCAGGCCGGTCGGGGTCTCGTCGGTCTCCTCCGCGAGCGCCGCGGCGGCCTGGCGCTCGTCGAGCACGGTGGGCAGGGATCGCTGCTGCGCGGGGCTGGCCAGGCGCGGGCCGGGGTCGGCCGCCAGCACGCCCTCGCGGTGCAGGAACCGGGTGAACGCGCGCACGGCGGCCACCCGGCGGGCCACGGTGGCGCGGCTCGCGCCCGCGTCACGGGCCCGGGACAGCCATCCGCGCACGAGGTCCACGTCCAGGTCCTCCGCACCCCGTCCCCGCTCCTCCAGGTGGGCCAGGAGGGAGCGCAGGTCGGCCAGGTAGCCGCGCACGGTGTGGGGCGAGCGTCCCAGCTCGCCCGACAGGTGCGCGGCGAAGCGCTCCAGCACGCCTACCCCCCGGAGGGCAGGCAGGCGATCCCCTCGACCTCCACGAGGTAGGTGGGGTGGACCAGGCCGCTCACCTCCACCAGGGACGCGGCGGGCAGGCGCCCCTCGGGAAGGCACTCGACCAGGGCGGAGCGGAACTCCTCCAGGTCGGAGATGTGGCGCAGGTAGTAGGTGAGCTTGACCAGGTGGCCGAGGCCCGCGCCGTGGCGGGCCAGGACGGCCTCCAGGTTGCGGAAGATCTGGCGCGTCTGTCCTTGGATGTCCCCGGCGACCTCGCCGCCGGGACCCTCGGGGGTCTGTCCGGAGACGAACAACAGCGGCCCGTCCGCCACCAGGGCGTCACTGTAGGGTTTAGCCATGGCGTCACCGTACCCATCCTGCGGGGCGCGTTACCGTCGCCGCGGTGCGCGGGTCCGCGTGCCGCCATCCGGCCGCGATCAGGACCGCCTGCCGAATTCGCCGCCGCGCGGGCCGGGAACCGGATGTTCCGGGAGCGCGCCACGAATCGTAGGCGCCCCCATGGGGCCCGTCTCCGCCGGACCCAGGGGACACGAGGTGGGGCCCGGCCCCGCCGGACCCAAAGGGCCGTGACCGTCCACCACGGCACGAAACGGGACTCGACCCCACCAGCCCCAGAGGGCATCGACCGGCCACGGCGGCGCGGAGCAGCCACCGGCCCCGACCGCCTCCGCCCGCTCACTGGGGCAGCCGCCAGCCCGCCGGACAGCGCTCCACCAGCCCGGCCGCGGCCAGCATCCCCAGGGACCGCAGGGTCCTCTCCAGACGGGTCCCGCTGGCCATGGCGATCACCGCCGGTCCGGCGCCGGAGCGGGGCACCGCCGCCAGGACCCGGGCGCTGTCCTGGTCGAGTTCGGCCGACACCCGCAGCGGCCCGGCCTCCGGCGGCAGCTCCCCCAGCGCGCTCACCTGGGCGACGACGTCGTCCGCGCAGGTGACGCAGCCCGCGTGCCAGTCGCGGAGCAGCAGGTGGCAGCCCACCGACATCGCCGAGGTGACCGGGCCGGGGACCGCCATCAGCACCCGGTTGAGCTCGGCGGCGTGCGAGGCGGTGTTGAGCGCCCCGCTGCGCCGTCCGGCCTCCACCACCACCGTGCCCGGGGTGAGCGCGGCGATCAGCCGGTTGCGGACCAGGAAGTCCGGTGCGCGCGGGGTGGCGCCCACGGGCCGCTCGCTCACCAGCACCCCGGTGCGGGCGACGTCGGCGAACAGGCCCGCGTGCCCGCGCGGGTAGTCCACGTCCAGCCCGCAGGCCAGCACCACGACCGTGCCGCCGTGGGTCTGGGCCGCCCGGTGCGCGGCCCCGTCGATCCCGTACGCGCCGCCCGAGACCACCACGACCGCGCGCTCGGCCAGCTCGTAGGCCATCTCCGCCGCCACGTGCTCCCCGTAGGGGGTGGCCGAGCGCGCACCCACCACGGCCACCGAGCGCAGGCACAGGTGGCGCAGGTCCCCCGCGCCGCGCACCCACAGCCCGTGCGAGCGCCGCCCGCCGGGCAGGCCCAGCTCGTCGAGCCGTCCCGGCCACTCGGGGTCCTCCGGGGCCACGAAGCGGATCCCGGCCGCCGCCGACTCGCCGAGCAGACCGTCGGGGTCCACCCCCCGGGCCGCGGCGCACCACCGCGCCCACCTGCGCTCCAACAGCGTCCGGGCCTCCGGCCCCGGGCTCTCCTCCTCGGCACAGGGCACCGGTGGCGGGGGCGCCCCCGCCACCAGCAGCGCCCACACCCGGTCCGCCCCGTGCTCGGCGAGCATCGCCCCCAGCCACAGGTCCCCCGGCGGGGCCACCGCCGTCAGGCAGGCCCGCGCCCGCGCGTCCGCCTCGCCCTCCGCGTCCCGCACCGCCCCACCGCTCCCCTCCGTCGCTTCCGTGCTCACCAAGCGCGCCCCGCCCAGAGCGCGAAGGCGTAGGCCGCCTCCTCCTCGCCGGGGCGCTCCCGGTCGGCGAGGTCGGCCAGGGTCCAGGCGACCCGCAGGGCGCGGTCCACCCCCCGGGCGCTGATCTGTCCGAGGTCCATCGCCCTGCCCAGCACCCGCAGCGCGGCGGACTCCACCGGGAACTCCCGGCGCAGCTGCGCACCGGGGATGGCCGCGTTGGTGGTCCAGGGCGTGTGCGCCAGCCGCTCGGCGGCGCGGGCGCGGGCCTTCTCCACCCGTGCGGCCACCACCTCGGAGGACTCGGCGAAGACGCGGTCGGCGAGCAGTTCGGCCCTCGACACCGGTTGCAGCTCCACCTTGAGGTCGATCCGGTCCAGCAGGGGCCCGGACAGGCGGGAGAAGTAGCGGCGCCGCTCACCGGCGGGGCAGGTGCACAGGGAGCCGGGTTTGGCGCAGGGGCAGGGGTTGGCGGCCATCACCAACTGGAAGCGCGCCGGGAAGGTCACCGTCGAGGAGGCGCGGGCCAGGACCACCTCGCCGCGCTCCAGGGGTTCGCGCAGGGAGTCCAGCACCCCGCGTCCGAACTGCGGGGCCTCGTCGACGAAGAGCACGCCGCGGTGGGCCTTGGACACCCAGCCGGGCGTGGGGTAGCCGCTGCCGCCGCCGATGATCGAGGCCCGGGTGGAGGTGTGGTGCGGCGCCGCGAAGGGCGGCGCGGTGACCAAGGGCGCGCCGGGCGGCAGCATGCCCGCCACCGAGTGGATGGCGGTGGCCTCCAGCGCCTCGGCGGGGCTGAGCGGGGGCAGCACGGTGGGCAGGCGTTCGGCGAGCAGGCTCTTGCCGGTGCCGGGAGGCCCCAGCATCATGAGGTTGTGGCCGCCTGCCGCGGCGATCTCCACCGCGCGGCGGGCCACCGGCTGCCCCAGGACGTCGGACAGGTCGGGCCCCTGGCCGCGCGGCTCGCGGGGCCGGGGCACGGCCTCCTCCGCGTGCGCCTCGGGGAAGTACTCCCCGCGCAGCCACTGGCACAGGTCCATCAGGCTGTCCACCGCCGTCACCTCGGCACCGGGCACCAGCCGGGCCTCGGCGGCGTTGCCCCGCGCGACGACGAACCTGCGGTAGCCCTGCTCGGCGGCCGACACGACCGCCGGGAGCACCCCCAGCACCGGCCGCGCCCGGCCGTCCAGGCCCAGTTCGGCGATGAGGACGCTGTCCTCCAGCCGCTCCACCGGCACCGAGCCCGCCGCGGCGAGGACGGCGGCGGCGATGGCCAGGTCGAACAGGCTTCCCGACTTGGGCAGGCTGGCCGGGGACAGGCTGATGACGATCTGGCCGCTGGGCCACTCCTCGCCGCTGTTGACGACGGCGGCGCGGATGCGGTCCCTGGCCTCGCGGAGCGCGGCGTCGGGCAGCCCCACCAGGGTCACCCCGAAGTCGCCGCCGCCCAGGTGCACCTCCACCTCGACGATGTGCCCCTGGACGCCCAGCAGGGCGATGCAGCGGGTGCGGGCGAGCGTCATCATGCCATCCCCCGCTCATGGGAGACGAACACGCGTCCGCCGCTGATCAGGACGCAGACGCCGTCCACGCGCAGGGGGTGGGCGGGCACCCGGTGCCGGACCGCCCAGGCGTGTCCGAGGCGGCGCAGACGGCGCCGCTTGTCCGGGGTGATGGCCTCCACCGGGTGCCCGTGCCGGACGGAGGTACGGGTCTTGACCTCCGCGACGACCAGGACGGGGCCGTCCCGGGCCACGATGTCGATCTCCCCGTCGGGGATGCGCCAGTTGCGGGCGACCACCCGCATCCCGGCGCGTAGGAGGAAGGCCACGGCGAGGTCCTCGCCACGGCCGCCCAACGTCCTTCGGTACTCGGCCCACCGGTCCAAGGTCAACCACCTCCCGTAACCACGGTCGGTGATCGCCGCTCACGGCGCCAGGGCCGGTTCTCCCCTGTGGAAAACCCCGGACGCCTCCGGGCGGGGAGGCCGGACGCCGGGAGGCCGGGCCCCGGGGGCGGGCCCGGCTCCCCGGCGCCGGATCAGTCCTGCGCGCCCCCCTCGGCGGGCGGCATCTCCAGGTCGGCCTTGGTGATCTCCTCGACGTTGACGTCCTTGAACGTCACCACGCGGACGTTGCGGACGAACCTGGCCGGGCGGTACATGTCCCAGACCCAGGCGTCCTCCATCACGACCTCGAAGTACATCTCCCCGTTCTCGGTCGAACGCGGCTGGAGGTCGACGTGGTTGGTGAGGTAGAACCGCCGCTCGGTCTCCACCACGTAGCTGAACAGACCGACGACGTCGCGGTACTCGCGATAGAGCTGGAGCTCCATCTCGGCCTCGTACTTCTCCAGGTCCTCAGAACTCATCCACGCGCTCGCTTTCGTCGCACTCTCCGGTCGTGGTGTGCCGGTCCCCTCCACCGGACACCGCCGACGGCCGGGGTGTTCCCGGTCGACGGCGGCCCCGCGCGTCGGGGGACGCCGATACCGTCCAGCCTCCATCATGCGTCACGGAAGGGCCCCGTGTACTCCGCCGTGCGGATTTTCTCGGCCCACCGCCCCGCGCGGCACGTCACCCGTCCGCGGCGTTGAGCTCCTCGAAGGACTCCGGAACGCTCAGCGGGCCGATCTGCCCGACCGGCCAGATGATCACGAAGGCCCGGCCCACGACGTGGTCGATCGGGACCGCGCCGCCGCCGGGGTTGTTCTGGTTGAGCCGCGAGTCGGAGGAGATCGCCCGGTGGTCCCCCATCAGCCACAGGTGTCCCTCGGGCACCTCGATCGGGCCGAACTCGGTGTGCGTGGCCACGCTGCCCGGGTACAGGTAGGCCTCCTCCTCGAGGGGGACGCCGTTGACCAGGACGCGGTTCTGCTCGTCGCAGCACTCCACGGTGTCACCGGGCAGGCCGATGACCCGCTTGATGTACTCCTTGCCCGTGGGCGCCGCGCCCAGCTGCTGCTGCACCCACGTGAACGCGGCCGAGACCGGGTTGGTGGGCTCGGGGACCGACACGGTGTTCGGGTCGTCCCAGGACCCGTTGCCGTCGAAGACGACCACCTCGCCGCGCTCGATGTCGCGGAGCTCGTAGACGACCTTGTTGACGAGTACCCGGTCCCCGACGAGGAGTGTGTTCTCCATCGAGGTGGAGGGGATGTAGAAGGCCTGCACCAGCCAGGTCCTGATCACGAACGCCAGGACCAGGGCGATCACGACCAGGATGGGGAGTTCCTTCCAGAACGACCCCTTCTTCTCGGTGCTCTCGGACTTGCGCAGTTCCACAGCGAGCGGGCGGGCGCCGACGAGGCG
>ANAW01000169.1:0-142638 GCA_000340945.1 Nocardiopsis synnemataformans DSM 44143
GGGCGGATTCCTCGTCCTGGACCCCGTCCGAGCCGAGGTCCTTCTCGTCTTTGCTCATCGAGCCGAAGCCTATCCTGCCTCCCTGGTGGGAGCGGAGAGATTCGACACGGAAAAACGCCGGGGAGAAGCCCTGGGTCACCCGATGACGGACTAGCGGCGCTCGCGGATGCGGGCGGCCTTGCCGCGCAGGTCGCGCAGGTAGTACAGCTTGGCGCGACGCACGCGGCCGCGGGCGGCGACCTCGTACTTGTCGATGGCCGGGGTGTGGATCGGGAAGGTGCGCTCCACGCCCACGCCGTAGCTCACCTTGCGGATGGTGAAGGTCTCGCGGTTGCCCGAGCCCTGGCGGCGGATGACGACGCCCTTGAACACCTGGACACGGGTACGGTTGCCCTCGGTCACGCGGACGTGGACGTTGAGGGTGTCACCCGGACGGAACTCCGGGACGTCGGAACGAAGCTGGGCCTTCTCCAGCTCCTGAATGGCGGTGTGCATCTCGCGAATCCTCATCGATAGCGCTCCGCGTCCTGCTCCCCGCAGGAGGAAGGGGGACGCGGGCGAGGGCCCGAATGGGTCTGTACTGTCGAACCGCCCGGGTGACCGTCACAGAGGCCGACGTCGTACCGCCGGCATGCGGATGCCGCCGGTCACCGAGGGGGAACCCACCCAGTTTGCCACATCTCAGGTGGCGTCTCGAACGGTCTCCTCCGCCAGGACCTCCCGGTCGTGCCGGTCCAGCGCCTCCCCGGGCAGGGCCTCCACCAGGTCGGGGCGGTTGCGCGCGGTCTTGCGCAGCGCCTGGTCGCGGCGCCAGCGGTCCACGGCGCCGTGGTTGCCCGACAGCAGCACCGGCGGCACCTCCCGGCCGCGCCAGGAGGCAGGCTTGGTGTAGACCGCCCCCTCCACGAGGTTCTCCATGCCGCCGGAGGCGAAGGAGTCCTGCACCGCGGACTCGGTGTTGCCGAGGACGCCCGGCAGCAGCCGGGTGATCGCCTCGACCATCACCAGGGTCGCGGACTCACCTCCGTTGAGCACGTAGTCGCCGATGCTGACCTCCTCGACGGGCATCCGCTCCGCGGCGTCCGCCGCGACCCGCGAGTCGATGCCCTCGTAGCGGCCGCAGCCGAAGACCAGCCGCTCCTCCTCGGCCAGGCGCTCGGCGTCGGCCTGCCGGAAGGGCCGGCCGCTGGGGGTGGGCAGGATCAGCCGCGCGGGCCCCTCCCCCACGACCTCGTCCAGCGCCTCGCCCCACGGCTCGGGCTTCATCACCATGCCGGGGCCGCCGCCGTAGGGGGTGTCGTCCACGGTGTTGTGGCGGTCGTGGGTCCAGGAGCGCAGGTCGTGCACGCGCACGTCGAGCAGCCCGGACACGCGGGCCCTGCCGATCAGGGACAGGTCCAGGGGGCCGAAGTACTCGGGGAAGATGCTGATGATGTCGATGCGCACGGCGCGCCCCTTCAGTCGGCGAGGTCGAGCAGGCCGGGCGGGGGGTCGATGACGATCCGGCCCCCGGCGACGTCGACCTCGGGGACCAGGGCCGCCACGAAGGGCACGAACACCTCTCCGCCGTCCGGGGTGGCCACCACCAGGAGGTCCTGCGCGTGGTGGAGCACGTCCGCCACCGTGCCGACCGGCTCCGCGCCGGTGGTCACCGCGGCCAGGCCGATGAGTTCGTGGTCGTGGAACTCGTCCGGGTCGTCCAGCGGCGGGATGTCCTCGGAGTCCACGAGCAGGGCGGTGCCGCGCAGCCCCTCCGCGGCGTCGCGGTCGGTCACGCCCTCGAAGCGCACGAGCAGGCGGTCGCTGTGGCGGCGCGTGGAGACCACGGTGAGCGGTCCGGTTCCGGCCGGGTCGGTGTCCAGCACGGAGCCGTCGGCGAACCGGGCCGCGGGGTCGTCCGTGCGCACGTCGACGGCGACGTCACCACGGATGCCGTGCGCGCGGCCGATCCGGCCGACAACGAGTCGCATGGGGATTCTTCCGTCCTTCCGCCCCTGGGGGGTGAGAAAACTGTGCCCGGGTCCGGGCGCGTGCGGTAGGCACGGGCCCCGGGGTCCCGGGCACGGCTGCGGGGCGCCGACCGTTCGCGGTCGGCGCCCCGAGAGGCGCGTCAGCGCACTTCGTGCAGGTCCAGCAGGTCCACGCGGACGTAGCGGCCCCCGGCGAGGGCGCCGATGACGGTCCGCAGGGACTTGGCGGTGCGGCCGTTGCGGCCGATCACCTTGCCGAGGTCGTCGGGATGGACCCGGACCTCCAGGACTTTGCCCTTGCGGAGCCGCTTGGCTCTCACCTGGACGTCGTCGGAGTTCGCAACGATCCCCTTCACGAGGTGCTCAAGCGCCTCTTCCAGCACGTCAGGCCTCGCCCTCGGACTTCTCAGCCTCGGTGGTCTCAGCGGTCTCGGCGGGCTTGTCCGCCTTCTCCGCCTTCTCCGTCTTGTCCGTCTTCTTCTCGGACTTGCGGCCCTTGCCCTTGCCCTCGGCGCCGGGGAGCACGAGCTCCTTCAGCGCGGCCTGGAAGGCCGCGTCCTTGGCCTCGGGGTCCTTGGCCTCGGCGACCTGGAGCGGAGCCGGGGCGGGCAGGCCCTTGAACTTCTGCCAGTCACCGGTCTTGCGCAGGAGGACCTTGACCGCGTCGGAGGGCTGGGCGCCCACGGACAGCCAGTACTGGGCCCGCTCGGAGTCGACCTCGATGAGGCTCGGGTGCTCCTTGGGGTGGTACTTGCCGATCTCCTCGATCGCCTTGCCGTCCCGCTTGGTGCGGGCGTCGGCGACGATGATGCGGTACTGGGGCGTACGGATCTTGCCCATACGCTTGAGCTTCAGTTTGACAGCCACTGGAGTGGTCTTCTCCCGATTAACGGTGTAAGGCGCCCGGCGGCGAAACCACGTGGGGTTGCGGCACCCGACGGGACAGACGTGGGTGACGGGCTAGTTAGAGGGCTGGCCCGTCACCGTTAGTCGACTACTCATTGTGCCAGACGCGGACGTGTTCCCCGGACACGACACCGGAACACCGCCGCACGGATGAGGGCGGACGCGGAGGCGGCCCGTCCCCGGAACGTGGACGGGCCGCCCCGCCCGGTCTCCCGGGCGGTGCCAGCTGCCCGCCTCGAAGGAGACGGGCACGCGGTCCGGGCCGTGGACCCGTCCGCGTCCGCGGTGCGGGGCGGCTGGCTGCGCCACACGCATGGTAGCGCTCCGCCCGTCGGCCGACGGGCGCGAGGGCCGGTACCGGTCGCGCCTACTTCTTGGGCAGCTTGAAGTTCGACAGGTCGGGCATGTTGGGGCCGCCGAAGCCGGGCGGGAGCGTGGGCTGACCGCCGCCGCCCAGGCCCGGGGGCAGCTGCGGCGGCTGCTGGCCGCCCTCGTCCTGGCGGCGCTGGCGCTCGGCCGCGCGCTCGGCCTCCTGCTGGCGGGCCTTCATCGGGTTGCCGCTGCGCTGCTTGCCCTTCTTGGTCTTCTTGGCCTGGGCCTTGGCCTTCTTGCGGTTGGCGCCGCCGCCCATGCCCGGCATCCCGGGCATACCAGGCATGCCGCCGCTCTTCATCTTGCGCATCATCTTCTGCGCCTCGAAGAAGCGGGTGACCAGGCCGTTGACATCGCTGACCTGGGTGCCCGAACCGTTGGCGATGCGCAGGCGGCGCGACCCGTTGATCGTCTTCGGGTTGGCGCGCTCGCCCGGGGTCATCGACTGGATGACGGCCTGGATGCGGTCCAGGTCCTTGTCGTCGATGCTGTCGATCTGGTCGCGCATCTGCCCCATGCCGGGCATCATGCCGAGCAGGTTGCCGATCGGTCCGAGCTTGCGGACCATCTGCATCTGCTGGAGGAAGTCGTCGAGCGTGAAGTCCTCGTCCGACGCCATGGTCGAGGCCATCTTCTCGACCTCGGCCTCGTCGAACGTGCGCTGGGCCTGTTCGATGAGCGTGAGGACGTCACCCATGTCCAGGATGCGCGAGGCCATCCGGTCCGGGTGGAAGAGGTCGAAGTCCTCCAGCTTCTCGCCGGTGGACGCGAACATGATGGGACGGCCGGTGATGTGGCGGATGGACAGGGCCGCGCCGCCGCGCGCGTCGCCGTCGAGCTTGGTGAGCGCGACCGCGTCGTAGCCGACCCCGTCGAGGAAGGCCTGCGCGGTGTTGACCGCGTCCTGGCCGATCATCGCGTCGACGACGAAGAGGATCTCGTCCGGGCTGACCGCGTCGCGGATGTCCGCGGCCTGCTGCATCATCTCGCTGTCCACGCCGAGACGGCCCGCGGTGTCGATGATCACCACGTTGTGGTTGTTGCGGCGGGCGTGCTCGACGGACTCGCGGGCGACCTGGACGGGGTCGCCGACGCCGTTGCCGGGCTCGGGCGCGAACACGGGGGTCCCGGCGCGCTCACCGACCACCTGGAGCTGCGTGACGGCGTTGGGGCGCTGGAGGTCGGCGGCGACCAGCAGCGGCGTGTTGCGGTCGGCCGCCAGCCACCGGGCGAGCTTGCCCGCCAGGGTGGTCTTACCGGCGCCCTGGAGGCCCGCGAGCATGATCACGGTCGGCGGGTTCTTGGCGAAGCGGACCTGCCGGGTCTCGCCGCCGAGGATCCCGACGAGCTCCTCGTTCACGATCTTGATGACCTGCTGGGCCGGGTTGAGGGCCTTGGAGACCTCCTCGCCCCGGGCGCGCTCCTTGATCCGCGCGATGAACTCGCGGACCACCGGCAGCGCGACGTCCGCCTCCAGCAGCGCGAGACGGATCTCCCGCGCGGTCGCGTTGATGTCCTCCTCGGACAGCCGCCCTTTACCGCGCAGCGAGGAGAAGACCGATGTCAGCCGGTCGGAAAGCGTCTCGAACACGAGTGTGGCCAGTCCTTCGTCTCGGAGTTGGTCTCCCAGCCTACCGGCCCGGGATCACCTTGCAGTATCGCTCGGCGCGCGGGCCCGGACGCGGCGGAGGGCGGGAACAGCGTCCCCGCCCTCCGCCGCCGCGCACTCGGGGGCCGCGCCCCGTGAGTACCTCTAGTTACCCTCGTCCTCGGCCGTCTCGGACGCCTCCGCGGAGGGGGAGGCGCCGCCCGACAGGGTGGCCTCGCGCTGCTCGGCGAGGGCAGTCAGCATCTCCTCCTGCTGGCCGCCGGTCAGGCCGCGCGTGGACAGCTGGGCCTCACCGTCGATCGGGTAGGTCTGCTGGACGGAGCTGACGATGTTGTAGTCGGCGCTGCACGAGAGCTCCAGCGTGCCGCCCGCCTCCAGGGTGCCGCTGTCCTCGCAGGTCTGCTCGCCGATGTCGGCGTTGCTGAACGTGACGCCCATGCGCACGGCCACCTCGCCGCTGCCGTCGCCGCCCGCGTCGCGCACGGTTCCGGTCCAGGTGCAGTTGGGGCCGTCCTCGCACGTCATGGAGGGGCTGCCCTCCCAGCCCACCTCGATGCGGGCGTCCCGGGAGGAGGTCAGCTCCTCCTCGGTGGCGGTGACGACCCCGTCGTAGAGCTCCTCGACGGCGGCGGTCTCGGCCTCGGCCAGGTCCAGGCGGACCTGGGGGCCGGTCTCGGCCTCCGCGGGGACGAGCTCCTCGATGGCGATGCGCTGGATCTGGCTGGTCTCGGCGTTGATCCAGACCTGGTTGCGCTCGCCCGCCAGGTCGATCCGGTAGGTGAGGGTGCCGTCCAGGTTCTCCTCGACGGCCTCCTCCGACTCCAGCTCGATGCCGCCCAGGATGGCGGAGAGCTCCGGCGGGGCCAGTGAGGCGCTCGGGTTGAACCCGGCCTGGGCCGAGGAGGCGCGCACCCAGTTCCCGTCGAAGTCGTCGAAGTCGGGGCTGAAGACGCCCTGGTCGAGCCAGAAGTCCTCCGCGGCGCGCAGGAACATCCTGCTGTCCGCGCTGATCAGCTCGGCCTCGATGCCGTTGGCGCGGATGGTGCCGCTGGCCGTGCCGCTGTCGGCGACGGTCAGCGAGGCGTCGCGCACGTCGGCGGAGCCGACGCTCTCGGCCACCTGGCCGGTGGCGGTGAGCGCCGGGTAGGCGGCCAGGTCGGCCAGGGCCTCCTCCATCAGCGGTGCCGCGGCGACGGGCTCGGCGGCCTCCGGGCTGGGCTCCTCCTCGCCGCCGCCCCCGGGGCGCAGGTGGCTGAGGTCGATGGAGCAGCCGGACAAGCCGAGGGCGACGACCGCGCCCGCGGCGGCGAGCGCGACGCGCCCGCCTCTGCGAACCGTGATGTGACTAACCGGCGCCATCTTGCCTCCTGACCCCGACATGTGGGGCACTGTACGAATCAGCGTGGTTTCCGGGTGGACGGCGGGGTGGACGCGCCGGTCCCCGACCCGTTCCTGGTGTGGGATGCGAATGCGCGGCTCCCGGTTGTGCCGCGTGCCCCTTTTCGGGGGAGCCGGGAGCGGGGCCGCCCGCGTGGCGGAGCCGTCGGTCGGGCGCCGCGCGCCCGGGCTCTACCGCCGTACCGCTCAGAGGGTACCGAACGGATACACAGGCCATAGCCAATACGGTGCCAGAAATGGTCATATATGCCACGAAAAGTGGCTGAGCACACGAACGGGGCTGACGGAGATCTCTCTCCGTCAGCCCCTGGACACCTCGCCGCGTCAGTGGCGCAAGGCCCGCGGCCTCGACGCTGAGGTCTAGGCCTTGGCCTTCGGCGAGGCCGTCTCCCCGCCCGGAGGCGTCGGCAGGGAGACCGCTTCTGTCGCGTCCTCGAGTTCGTCGAGTTCGTCGAAGGCGTAGGC
This sequence comes from Nocardiopsis synnemataformans DSM 44143, assembly GCA_000340945.1. Taxonomy (GTDB): domain Bacteria; phylum Actinomycetota; class Actinomycetes; order Streptosporangiales; family Streptosporangiaceae; genus Nocardiopsis; species Nocardiopsis synnemataformans. The sequence goes on from ANAW01000169.1 coordinate 6,721, forward strand.
GGACTCGGCGTGCAGCTCGTGGTCCAGCCCGTTGGTCTCGACCTCCTCGGGGATGCGGAACCCGATGACGAGGTGGATGACCTTGGCGATGACCCAGGTGACGGCGAAGGAGTAGAGCATGACGCCGATGACGGCGATGGCCTGGACCGCCAGCAGGCCGATGCCGCCGCCGTAGAGCAGGCCGTCGGAGCCGCCCGCCACACCCGCGGCGACGAGGCCGAGGATCAGGGAGCCGACGATGCCGCCGACCATGTGGATGCCCACCACGTCGAGCGCGTCGTCGTACTTGAACTTGAACTTCCAGCTGATGGCGTAGGCGCAGACCGCGCCGGAGAGCAGGCCGACCGCGATGGCGCCGAGCGGCGTGACGTTGGCGGCGGCGGGGGTGATGGCGACCAGGCCCGCGACGGCGCCGGAGGCGAAGCCCAGGGCGCTGACCTTGCCGTAGCGGAAGCGCTCGACGAGCATCCAGGCGCCGGTGGCGGCGGCGGTGGCGACCTGGGTGTTGACCAGGGCCAGGGCGGCGGTGCCGTCGGCGGCGTAGGCCGAGCCCGCGTTGAAGCCGAACCAGCCGAACCACAGCAGCGCGGTGCCCAGCAGGACGAACGGCAGATTGTGGGGGCGCATCGACTCGGAGCCGAAGCCCTTGCGGCGGCCCAGGACGAAGGTCAGGGCCAGCGCGGCCGCGCCGGCGTTGATGTGCACCGCGGTGCCGCCCGCGAAGTCGATGACCGCGTAGCCGCCGATCTCCAGCTGCTCGATCCAACCCTCGCCCCAGACCCAGTGGGCGACGGGGAAGTAGACCAGGAGCGCCCAGACCGGGACGAACAGCAGCCAGGCGCCGAACTTGGCGCGGTCGGCGATGGCGCCGCTGATGAGGGCCACGGTGATGACCGCGAACATCATCTGGAACCCGGCGTCGACCAGCAGCGGGTAGCCGCCGGTGCCGTCCTCCGCCGCGGGCTCGATCTCACCGATCAGGTTGGTCAGGCCGACGTAGTCGAGGCCGCCGATGAAGGTGTCGAGCGCTCCGGGCCCGTCGGAGTAGGTGAGCGAGTGGCCGATGACGACCCAGAGCACGCTCACGACCGCGATGCTCGCGAAGCTCATCAGCATCATGTTGAGGACGCTCTTGGCCCGCGACATGCCTCCGTAGAAGAAGGCCAGGCCCGGGGTCATGAGCATCACGAGGGCTGCGCTGATCAGCAGCCACGCCGTGTTGCCGGAGTCAATCATTGCGTCGCCTCCATAGGACGGACGGGGGATTGTGTCTGTGAGGGCGGCGGTCAGCGAGCGCATCATCGGGCCCGATGCAGAACACCACGCAGGCAACTCTCGAACCGGGGTGTTTCTCGCCAGGACCCGGTGTGTTGCGCGCGGGTAAAAGGACAGACGGCAGTGTTAAGGCGCCATGAACCGAAGCCCCAGTCCGCGCGAACGCACGTGCACCGGCACAGAGCGACCCCCGTCACACCACCGGGGCGCGGCATTTCGGACACGCGGAGTGACATCTCACGGGGTCCGCGCGGGCGCGGTCAGGACTGTCGCACCCGTGTTGCGCCGGGGTTTCGGCCGCGTGTCGCGGATCACACCCGTGTTCCCGCCTCCGGACACGGGAGGGCCGAACGAGGGTGAGGGCGGTGGTGCCCGTCGGCGGGCCCCGCCTCCGGACACGGGAAGGCCGGACACCCGTGCGGATGTCCGGCCGTGCGTCGTCGGGTCCTTCCGCCCGTCACTCCACGGACAGGATCGCGTCCACGAAGACCTCGGGGTCGAAGGGGGCCAGGTCGTCGGGGCCCTCGCCGAGCCCGACGAGCTTGACCGGCACGCCCAGCTCGCGCTGGACCTGCACGATGATGCCGCCCTTGGCGGTGCCGTCGAGCTTGGTCAGGGCGATGCCGGTGACGTTGACGACCTCGCCGAACACCCGGGCCTGGCGCAGGCCGTTCTGCCCGGTGGTCGCGTCCAGGACGAGCAGGACCTCGTCCACCTGGGACTTCTTCTCCACGACCCGCTTGACCTTGCCCAGCTCGTCCATGAGACCGGTCTTGGTGTGCAGGCGTCCGGCGGTGTCGATGATGACGGTGTCGGCGCCCTCCTCGACGCCCCGCGCCACGGCGTCGAAGGCCACGCTGGCGGGGTCGGCGCCCTCCTCCTTGCGCACGACCGGGGCGCCCACGCGGCTCCCCCAGGTCTCCAGCTGCTCGGTGGCGGCGGCGCGGAAGGTGTCGGCGGCGCCGAGCACGACGCTGCGGCCGTCGCCGACCAGGACGCGGGCCAGCTTGCCGGTGGTGGTGGTCTTGCCGGTGCCGTTGACCCCGACGACCATGACCACGCCGGGGCGTCCGCCGTGCGGTCCGGTGCGCACGGTGCGGTCGGCCTCGGTGGTGATCTGGGCGAGGAGCTCCTCGCGCAGCAGTCCCCGCACCTCCTCCGTGCCGCGGGTGCCGAGGACCTTGACGCGGGTGCGCAGGTTCTCCACGATCTGCGCGGCGGAGGTCACACCGATGTCGGCGGTGATGAGGGTGTCCTCGATCTCCTCCCAGGTCTCCTCGTCCAGGGAGTCGGAGGACAGGAGGTTGAGCAGGCCCTTGCCGAAGGCGTTCTGCGAGCGGGCCAGCCGCGCGCGCAGGCGGATCATGCGCCCGGCCGAGGGCGGCGGGGTCTCCAGCTCCGGCGGGGCGGGCTCGACCGTCTCCTCCACGGGCGGGGGCGCCTGGGCGGGGGGCGTGCTGACGGTCCCCGGGTCCCGCTCCCGGTCCTCCACGGCGGTGGCTCCGGCGGCACCGCCGGTGGGTTCGGGTTCGGTCTCGTCCTTGCCCGGTTCGACCGAGCGCCGGGTCGTGACCAGGAAGAACCCACCGGCGGCCAGGAGCACGACGGCGATGATGATGGCGACGAGCAAGGTGATGTCCATAGCACCTTCCAGTGTTCCAGAGTGTGCGACGCGTTCGCGTCACGGCCGGGTGGCGCGCCGGGAACGAAGGCGGTACCGGCGGGTCTTCCCTTCCCCGGGCACCCCGGAACCACCGGTGGCAGCGGGGTTTCAGGTGCCGCGGTGGCGCGTGGTGCGCAGGATGAGCACGAAGAAGGGCGCGCCGAGGAAGGCGGTGACCACGCCGATGGGCAGTTCCGCGGGGGCGATGAGGGTCCGGGCGACGATGTCCACCAGGACCAGGAACGCGCCGCCGAGGAGCACGGTGACCGGCAGGATCGCCCGGTAGTTGGAGCCCACCAGGCGGCGCACGACGTGCGGGACGACGATCCCCACGAAGCCGATCAGGCCGCTCACCGACACGGCGGCGGCGGTGGCCAGGGACGCGGCGCTGATCACCACGATGCGCACGGCGGCCGGGTTCAGTCCCAGGCTGACCGCCTTGTCGTCGCCCAGGGCGAGCATGTCCAGCAGGTAGCCGCTGGCCAGCAGGACGACCAGCCCGACCACCGCGTACGGGGCGACCAGCCGCACGTCGTCCCAGCCGCCCCTGCCGAGTCCGCCGAGCAGCCAGGCGAAGATGCGCTGGAGCTCGTCCACGCCCATCTGCTGGACGAGGGTCTGGGCGGCGGACAGGAACGAGGAGACGGCCACGCCCGCCAGGACGAGCGCGGCGGTGCCGCCCCCGCCCGCGGTGGACCCGAGCAGGTAGGCGGCGGCCACGCCGAGCAGGGCGCCCGCGAACGCGGCGACCGGGACCAGGGCGCGCGGGGAGTCGCTGAACTGCGAGCCGAAGACGATGACCACCGTCGCGCCGAGCCCGGCCCCGGCGGCGGCGCCGAGGAGGTAGGGGTCGGCCAGCGGGTTGCGGAACACGCCCTGGTAGGCGCCGCCCGCGGTGGCCAGGAGGGCGCCGACGACCGCGCCCATCACCACGCGCGGCAGGCGCAGCTCCACCAGGACGGCAGCCTCCCGTTCGGTGAGGGGGGACTGCGCACCGAACGGGAGGAGGCTGAGCAGGTGCCGGGCGATGTCGGCCGCGGAGAGGGAGGCGGCTCCGGCGGAGACGCCGAGCAGGGCCGCCGCGAGCAGCGCGACCAGCCCTCCCGCGACCCACCCCAGGGGGAAGCCGACACCGCCCCGCACGTCAGTCGGCCGCGTTCTCGGTGACGGCCTGGCCGACCAGCTCGGCGAACTCGACCACGCGCGGCCCCCAGCGGGAGGCGATGTCGGCGTCGAGCAGGTAGACGGCGTCGCTACGCACCGCGGTGACGGTGTCGAAGGCGGGGCGCCCGGCCACGTCGGCGACCGTCGACTCGTCCCCGTAGGACAGGAAGATCAGGTCCGGGTTCTGCTCCACGACGTACTCCTGGGACAGCTGCGGGTAGCCGCCCGCGGCCCCGTCCGCGTCGGCCTCGTCGGCGATGTTGACCAGGCCGAAGGACGCGTAGACCTGACCGACGAAGGTGTCGGAGGTGGCGGAGTAGGAGGTCTCGTCGAGCTCCTGGTAGAAGGACAGCCCGGCGTCGCCGGTCTCCTCGCACACGCCCTCGACGATCGCGTTGAACTCGTTCTCGATCCGGGTGGCCTCGGCGTCGGCCTCCTCGGTGTGGCCGGTGACGTCGCCGAGCATGCGGATCTGGGCGTAGGTGTCCTCCAGGTCCTGGGCGGCGTCCAGGACCAGCGACGGGATGCCGACGGCCTCCAGCTGGTCGGCGGTCGCCTCGGCGCTGCGGGCGAGCAGGACCAGGTCGGGGTCGTACTCGGTGATGGCCTCCACGCTGGGCTCGAAGCCGCTCAGCGAGGTGGTGGGGGCCTCCTCCGGGTAGTCGGAGTACTCGTCGGCGGCCTCGACCCGGTCGCCCGCGCCGATGGCGAAGAGCATCTCGGTGTGGCTGGCCGACAGGGAGACGATCCGCTCGGGCGCCTCCTCGACGGTGGCCTCGCCGGTGGCGTCGGTGACGGTGACGGGGAAGGTGCCGTCGCCCACGGCGGGGCGCTCGGAGTCGGGCTCCGGGGGGCCGCAGGGGACGGAGGCGGCCTCGGTGGTGGGCGCGGCCTCGGGTTCGCCGCCGTCCTGTGCGCCGCAGGCGGTCAGGGCGAGCACGGCTCCGAGAAGGACGGGGGAAAGGTGGCGTGCGGTCCGCACGGTGCTCCTTGTCGGGCGGGGGGAAGGAGCGCGGTCCCGACGGAGGCGGCCTGTCCTTCCCACGAGGACGGGGACGTCGGTGTCGGGGAGGCGACCTGGCTCGTCCCCCGAAGGGGCCTCACAGTTGCGGGACAGCGCCGGGTTGGACGGCCGGTTGTGGCCGCGCTACCGGACTTCGCTCCGTCGACACCGGTCGGGCCGCCCGCGGGCGGCCCTGGACCTCCAGCGTACTCGGCCCGCCGTGCACCCCTGTGGGCACCCCGGCGACTACTCTGGCCTGCGCTTTCTCCGGCGGGGCCGCGCTCCTTCGCGGAGGGGAGGGCGGAGGAGCGCCGCGCGGGGACGGGCCACCCCTTTTCGGGTCTTTTATTACTTTCACGGAAAAAAGAGAAGAATGCCCGTTTTGTTTATGTCTGTAAAACAGAAGGCTGGTTCCCGCCCCCATGTGTCCAGATTGAGCCTTGGTGAGCATTGACACTTTCATGGCACACGGCAATGATCTCGTTGCTATGCGCGCCGACTAACCGATGACGGACATCAAGCGGCGTATCCCCCTGAGCACCACAGCCGTACCCAGTGGGCTACCCCCGCTCCCCCGGTGTCCTGAGGCGCGCACCGAGAAGGGATGTGTTGACAAGGTGGTACCCCACCGCACTCGCCTGGCGTCGCTCGCCGGGTTGACACTCGTCGCGGGCCTGGTCGCGGCCGCACCGGCCAACGCCGACGACGCCTCCGAGCTCGCCCCCCTGCACCCCGCCCCCTCCGCCGAGAACGGCGAACTGACCCACCAGGCGAACGGCCTGTGGTTCATCGAACTGGAGAGCCCCCCGACCACCGCCGGCACCTCCTCGGCACAGGTGGAGAACGAACACGAGGCGTTCCGCGCCGAGGCCGAGGACACGGGCCTGGAGTACACCGAACGGCACTCGTTCGGCGACCTCTGGAACGGCTTCTCGGTGGAGATGGACGACGCACAGGTGGGCACGGCCCGGGAGATCCCCGGCGTCAGCGCCATCTACCCCGTCGTCACCTACGAGATCCCCGAGGGCGACGCCAGCGTCCCCGACCTGGACACCGCGCTGCCGATGACCGGAGCCGACGTCGCCCAGAACGAACTCGGCCTGACGGGCGAGGGCCTGCGCGTGGCCGTCATGGACACCGGCGTCGACTACACCCACCCCGACCTGGGCGGCGGCGGCTTCCCCAACGACCGCGTGGTCACCGGGTACGACTTCGTCGGCGACGACTTCAACGCGGGCGACCCCACCACCGTGCCCGCCCCCGACGGCGACCCCCAGGACTGCCACGGCCACGGCACCCACGTGGCCGGGATCGTCGGCGCCGAGGGCGAGGTCACCGGTGTGGCGCCCGGCGTGGACTTCGGCGCCTACAAGGTGTTCGGCTGCGAGGGCTCCACCACCTCCGACATCATGATCGCCGCCATGGAACAGGCCCTGGCCGACGACATGGACGTGCTCAACATGAGCATCGGCTCGGCGCACTCCTGGCCGCAGTACCCCACCGCGGTCGCCTCCGACAACCTGGTCGACGAGGGCATGGTCGTGGTCGCCTCCATCGGCAACGAGGGCGACACCGGCCTGTACTCCGCGGGCGCCCCCGGCCTGGGCGAGGACGTGATCGGCGTCGCCTCCTACGACAACACCCACATCCGTTCCGCGTCGGCGACCGCCAACCCCAGCGGCGAGACCCTGGCCTACATGGAGATGGGCGAGGCCTCCCCGCCGCCCACCTCGGGTGAGACCGACGAGCTCGTCCACGTCGGACGGGGCTGCCCGTCCCTGGGCGACGAGCTGGAGGCCGACCCCGCGGGCAGGACCGCGCTGATGGTGCGCGGCGCGTGCACCTTCGCCGAGAAGTACGACGCGGCCGTGGCCGCGGGCGCCACCGGCGTGGTGATGTACAACAACGTCCCCGGCATGTTCGCGGGCGGCGGCATCGTCGACCAGGGCGCGTTCTCCGTCGGGATCTCCGACACCTCCGGAGCCCACCTGCTGGAGCTCCTGGAGGGCGACGAGCCCGTCACCCTGTCCTGGACCGGTGAGACCACCACCATCCCCAACCCGACCGGCGGGCTGATCAGCTCCTTCAGCTCCTTCGGCCTGTCCCCCGACCTGGCCCTGAAGCCCGACATCGGCGCGCCCGGCGGCCTGATCAACTCCACCTACCCCGTGGCCAAGGGCGGCTACGCCACCATCAGCGGCACCTCGATGTCCTCGCCGCACGTGGCGGGCGGCGTCGCGCTGCTGCTGGAGGCCCGCCCCGGCCTCGGCGCGCACGAGGTGCGCGACGTCCTCCAGAACAGCGCCGACCCCAAGGCCTGGTGGGGCGACCCCGACGCGGGCTACACCGACAACGTCCACCGCCAGGGCGCGGGCATGATGGACGTGCCCGGCGCCGTGCTGGCCACCACCGTCGTGACCCCGGGCAAGCTGTCCCTAGGCGCCACCGAGGGCGAGGTGACCGAGACGATCACCATCACCAACGACGGCGACGAGGAGGCCACCTACACCCTGGGCCACGAGAGCGCCCTGGGCACCCACGGCGACACCTTCACCCCCGGTTACAACGACGCCTCCGCCGAGGTGGCCTTCGACCGGGACGAGGTGACCGTCGCGCCGGGCGGCTCGGCCGAGGTGCAGGTGACCTTCACCCCGCCCGCCCAGGACTTCCAGCAGATGATCTACGGCGGCTACGTCTCCGTGGCCCAGGCGGACGGCGAGACCTACCGGGTCCCCTACGCCGCCTACAACGGCGACTACCAGGAGATCGAGGCGATGACCCCGATCACCGACGGCAACGGTGACGTGCTCGAACTGCCGTGGCTGACCCGGATCACCGAATGCGGCGCGTTCTCCGGCCTGGAGTGCGCGAGCGCGGGCGGCGGCACGTTCGAGAACCAGCCCGACGGCGCCACCTACACCCTGGAGTGGGTCGACGGCCTGCCGGACGTCCCGTACGTCATCGCGCACTTCGACCACCACGTCACGCTGCTGGAGATGACCGTCGTCGACGAGCGCACCGGGCGCCCCGTGCACCCGGACCGCAACGTCGGGGTGTCGGTGGACCACGTGAACCGCAGCGCGACCGGAACGTCGTTCTTCAGCTACGCCTGGGACGGCACGGTCCTGGACCGCCACGACCGGATCACCCCGGTCCGGGACGGCCAGTACCGCCTGGAGGCCCGCGCGCTCAAGGCGCTCGGCGACCCGGACAACCCCGACCACTGGGAGACCTGGACCTCCCCGGTCATCACCATCGACCGCGGTTAGCCCCGCCCCTTGGGGCTCCGCTACGCTTCGCCCCGTGTTCGGGCGCCCGAACCAACCCCCAACGGCTGGGGCCGAGGCGAAGGGGCCCGAAGGGGAACAGCACCGGGGCCGCTCTCCCTTCCGGGAGGGCGGCCCCGGCCGCGTGTCAGGCGGGGCGCTCCAGCTTCTGGCTGATCACCTGGGAGATGCCGTCGCCCTGCATCGTCACGCCGTACAGCGCGTCGGCCGCCTCCATGGTGCGCTTCTGGTGGGTGATCACGATCAGCTGCGAGGCGGACCGCAGCTCCTCGAAGATCACCAGCAGGCGCTGGAGGTTGGTGTCGTCCAGGGCCGCCTCGACCTCGTCCATCACGTAGAACGGGGACGGCCGGGCCTTGAAGATCGCGGCCAGGAAGGCCACCGCGGTCAGGGAGCGCTCACCGCCGGAGAGCAGCGACAGGCGCTTGACCTTCTTGCCGGGCGGACGGGCCTCCACCTCCACCCCCGTGGTCAGCATGTCCTCGGGTGAGGTGAGCAGCAGCCGCCCCTCGCCCCCGGGGAAGAGCCGCCCGAAGATCGCCGCGAACTCCCGCTCCACGTCCAGGTAGGCGGAGGAGAACACCTCCTGCACCCGGGCGTCGACCTCCTGGACGATGTCCATCAGGTCCCGGCGGGTCTTCTTCAGGTCCTCCAACTGGGCGTTGAGGAAGGCGTGCCGCTCCTCCAGCGCCGCGAACTCCTCCAGCGCGAGCGGGTTGATCTTGCCCAGCTGGTTGAGCTGGCGCTCGGCGGCCTTGGCCCGCTTGGCCTGCACCTCGCGCACGTAGGGCAGCGGGACCGCGTCCTCCTCGGCGTCGCCCGGAGGGGGCACGGGCACGTTCGGCCCGTACTCGGCCACGAGGGTGGGCACGTCCACGCCCATCTCCTCGCTCGCCCTGACCTCCAACTGCTCCAGGCGCAGGCGGCGCTCGGCCCGGGCCACCTCGCCGCTGTGCGCCGAACTGGTCAGCTTCTCCAGGTCGACGGACAGCTCGCGCACGCGGGCGCGCACGGTCCGCAGCTCGGCGTCGCGCGCCTCCTTCTCCGCCTCGGCGGCGGCGCGCTCGCTCTCGGCCGCGGCCAGGGACACCGCGATCCGCTCCAGGGCCAGCCGGGCGCCCTCGGCGGCGGCCTCGGCGAGGGTGGCCTGCGCGGCGCGGGTGCGGCGGCGCTCGGCGGCGCGCTCCATGGCGCGGCGCTCCTCGAAGGCCTGGGCCCGCAACTGCTCGGCGCGGCCCGCGATCGAGCGGGCGCGCTCCTCGGCGGTGCGCACCGACAGGCGGCGCTCCATCTCGGTGGCGCGGGCACGCGAGGCCTGGGCGGCGAGCTCGTCGCGTGTCTCGGGGTCGGGCGCGTCCTCCTCGATGGAGGCGGCCACCTCCTCGGCCTCGGCCAGCTCCTCCTCCATCCGGGCCAGCTTGGCGGCCTCCTCGCCGCGCGCGGCGGTGGCCTTGGCGGCGGCCGCCGCGTACCGCTCGGACTCGGCCTCGGCGGAACGGGCCTGCCCGCCCAGCTTGCCCAGCCGCTGGGCGGACTCGTTGCGTCTGCGGTCGCCTTGGCGGCGGCGCGCGGTCAGCTCCTCGACCCCGGCGGCCAGGTCGGCGCGCTCGTGCCTGCGCTCCTCCAGCTCGGCGGCGATCCGTCCGGCGGCCTCGGTGGCCGTCTCCAGCCTCCCGGCCGCCTCGTCCACGGCCGCCTGGACCTCCAGCAGGCTCGGCGCGGCGGCCGAACCGCCGTGCACCAGGGCGGCGGAGAACACGTCCCCCTCGGGGGTGACGGCGCGCACGCCGGGGACCTTGCGGACCAGGTCGCGGGCGGCGGGGGCGTCGGCCGCCAGCGCGGTGCGGTCCAGCAGGGCGGTGACCGCACCGGCCAGGTGTTCGGGGGCGACGACGGCGTCGAGGGCGTAGCGGACCCCGGAGGGCAGTGCGGGCCACTCCCCCCGGGGCACCGCGGGGACGGCCTGGGCGATGACGATCCCGGCGCGTCCGGCGTCCTCGGACCGGAGCAGGTCGAGCGCGGCCACGGCGGTGTCGGGGTCGCCGACCGCGACCGCTCCGGCGGCCGTGCCGAAGGCCGCGGCCACGGCGGTCTCCTGGCCGGACTCGACCTGGACCAGGGCGGCGAGGCTGCCGAGCATCCCCGGCAGGCCCGCGCCCAGCAGGGTGTCGGCGCCGTCCTTGTGCGCCAGGCCCAGCTCCAGGGCCTCCTTGCGGGCGGCGAGCGCGGCGCGCTCGCCCTCGGCGGTGCGCTCGGCGTCGCGGAGCCGGTTGATCCCGGCGTCGGCCTCGGACAGGCGGCGGGCGGCCTCCTCCTGGGCGGCGTCGAGTTCGGCGTCGCCCTCGTCGAGACCGGCCGCCTCCTCGGCGGCCATCTCGTACTCGGCCTGGGCCTGCTCCGCGCGTTCGGCGGCCTGGCGGGCGGACTCCTCCAGCCGGGTGATCTCGTCCCCGTTCGAGGCCAGTCGGCCGCGCAGGCTCTCCACCCGGGCGGACAGCCGCACGAGGCCCTCGCGGCGCTCGGCGGAGGCGCGGGGGGGGGGCCCCCGCCCGCTNGGGCGTCCTCGGCGGCGGAGCGCTCGGTGACGGTGGCCTCCAGGGCCTCGCGGGCCTCCTCCAGCCGGGTGAGCAGCTCCTCCTCCTGGGCGGCGGCCTCCTCGGCCTCCATCTCCAGTTCCTCGGGGTCGCGGCGGTGGACGGGCTCGTCGGAGACGGAGGCCAGGTTGCGGTGGCGCTCGTTGGCCAGGCCGCGCACGGCGTCCAGGCGCTCGGTCAGGCGCGACAGCGCGTGGTAGGTCTCCAGCGCCCGGGCCAGGGCGGGCGCGGCCTCGGCGGCCTGCGCCTCCAGCTGGGTCTCGCGCTCCTGGGTCTGGGCGAGGGCGGCCTCGGCGGCCCCGCGGCGGGCGAGGACCTCCTTCTCGTCCGCCTCCTCCTTGGCCAGCTGGCCGGTGAGGGCGACGATGTCGTCGGCGAGCAGGCGCAGCCGGGCGTCGCGCAGGTCGGCCTGGATGACGGCGGCCCTGCGGGCCAGCTCGGCCTGGCGGCCCAGGGGCTTGAGCTGGCGGCGCAGCTCCGCGGTGAGGTCGGTGACCCGGTCCAGGTTGCCCTGCATCGCGTTGAGCTTGCGGATCGCCTTCTCTTTGCGCTTGCGGTGCTTGAGGATGCCCGCGGCCTCCTCGATGAGGGCGCGGCGCTCCTCGGGACCGGCGTGCAGGACGGTGTCCAACTGCCCCTGGCCGACGATGACGTGCATCTCACGGCCGATGCCGGAGTCGCTGAGCAGGTCCTGGATGTCCAGGAGGCGGCAGGTGTCGCCGTTGATGGCGTACTCCGAGCCGCCGTTGCGGAACATGGTCCGCCGGATGGTGACCTCGGTGTAGTCGATGGGCAGCGCACCGTCGGTGTTGTCGATGGTGAGGCTGACCTCGGCTCGGCCCAGCGCCTGGCGGGTGGAGGTGCCCGCGAAGATGACGTCCTCCATCTTGCCGCCGCGCAGGGACTTGGCCCCCTGCTCCCCCATCACCCAGGACAGGGCGTCCACCACGTTGGACTTGCCCGAGCCGTTGGGACCGACCACACAGGTGATCCCGGGCTCGAAACGCAGAGTGGTGGCCGACGCGAACGACTTGAAGCCGCGCAGCGTCAGATTCTTCAGGTACACCCACACCTCCCACGACGGTCACCGTTGATACACAGCGCGACCACCTAAGGGTGCCACGAAGCGGTGACCGGAGGGTGGGGTTCGGGCTGGTGTCCCCGAGCGGACGGCCTTGGGCCCGCGCCCGGGCGGGGAAGAGGGGGGATGTCCGGCGGACACGGAGGGTTGTGACAGGGCCCGCCGGGTACAACGGTAAAAAAAGCCGCAAGGGAAAGGAAAGTCTGCGGCGAAGCGGACTGAAGAAAGCGACCCGGTCCGTCGACGGCCCGGCCAGGGACGCCTGGCTCACGCGTTCGGCGTCCCCGTCAGTGGGTCGACCACATCGGAAGAAGCAGCTCTGGCCGCGCCCGAAACGTCGACGGCGTCAGGTCAGGCGAGCGCCGGCTCGCGGTCGGCCGCGCCGGAGGCGGCATCGGTGACGGCCATGCTGAGCTGGTCGTTCCGTGCCTGGAGACGGCTGATCTCGTCCTCGAGGTCGCGTACCCGGTTCTGGAGCCGCCGCACCTCCGAGACCATCCGAGGGTCGGAGACGCCGACGTGGCCAAACAGAGCCTTCGCCATGATGTGGGTCCTCCACACTGAGTGACCAGTGATGATCCGCGCACGTGATGTCCCGTGGAAAGCCGACCGATGGTGGTCCGGCCCGGGTGGAAGATCTGCGCGATGTGTCTTCCAGAGTCTCACTGTGCGCGCCGCTGGTCAAGATTGGATTACGACAGTCCGTAACGGCCACAACCCGGACAGGTATCCCGGGCAGGTGGCAGCGCACGATCCGAACACGGCTACCCCGGGTCCAGCCGGAACGCGCGGATCGGTGACACACTCCGCACGATGGTCGCCTCACACCCCGCGAGAACCTGCCGCGAATCCCTGGGGACCGCCGCGGTCGCGCGGTGTGCTCGAATCGCGTTACCCCACAAGCATACTCACCGTTCGGCGAATCCGGTGAACGTCCCCCCAGACGAGGACCAACGTTCGACCACGGAGTCCACACGACCGGGTGTTGCGCCGCCCCTGAGATGGCCAAGAAGCCGCTCGCACGCGTCCCGGGGACCCTCGGCGACCACCTCGACGCGACCGTCCCGGAGGTTCGTGGCCGCCCCGGCCAGGCCCAGTTCCAGCGCCTTGGACCGCGCCCACCAGCGGAAACCCACGCCCTGCACGTGCCCGCGCACCCACGCGGTCATCCGGACGGCCTCGACCTCGTCCCCCACGGACGGACTCCTTACTTACCTGGCAGACATACTTTGCTTGCCGACACGCCAAAGGACCTTTTCACTTCCGGTCGCGGGGCGCCCTCTGACAGGTCGGGCAGCTGTAGGAGGAGCGGTTCATGAACGCCTCGCGGACGATCAGGGCGCCGCACCGCCCGCACGGGCGGTCGCGGCGGCCGTAGGCGTTGAGCCCGCGCTCGAAGTAGCCGCTCTCACCGTTGACGTTGACGTACAGGCCGTCGAAGGTGGTGCCGCCCACCTCCAGGGCCTCGGTCATCACCTGGCCCACGTGGCCCAGCAGCTCCACGGCCTCGGCGTCGGACAGCCCCCGCGTGGAACGAGCCCAGTGCAGCCGGGACCGCCACAGCGCCTCGTCGGCGTAGATGTTGCCCACCCCGCTGATCAGCGACTGGTCCAGCAGCGCCCGCTTGACCTCGGTGCGCCGGGCCCGCAGCGCCCGCACGAAGTCCTCGGCAACGAAGTCGGGGTCCAGCGGGTCCAGGGCGATGTGGTCCACCGACGAGGGCACGTCCTCGCGCGCCCCGGGCACGTCCACCATCAGGTGGCCGAAGGTGCGCTGGTCGACGAAGCGCAGCTCGGTGCCGTCCGACAGGGGCAGTCGCACCCGCAGGTGCTTCTCGTCGGGCTTGCCCTCGGGCTGGACCAGCATCTGCCCGCTCATGCCCAGGTGGGTGAGGAGCATCTCGCCGCTGTCCAGGACGAGCCACAGGTACTTGCCGCGGCGCCGCGCGGCGGTGGGCACGCGGCCCGACAGGCGGGCGGCGAAGTCGGCGGGGCCGGGCAGGTACCGCCGCACCGCGCGGGGGTGCAGGACCTCGACGGCGCCGACGGTGCGGCCCAGGGCGTGTTCGGTCAGGCCTCGCCGGACGACCTCGACCTCGGGGAGTTCGGGCACGGCCGCCTCACCCCTGCCCGTCGCCGGAGACGGCGGCGGCCGTGTCGGCGGCGGCCTCGGAGCGGGCCTTGATGGCCTTCCACGCGGACTCGGCGGCCTGCTGCTCGGCCTCCTTCTTGCTGCGGCCCTCGCCCAGGCCGTAGCTCTCCCCCGCGACGCGGACCGTCGCGCGGAAGGTCTTCTGGTGGTCGGGACCGCTCTCGTCCACGTGGTACTCGGGGACGCCGAGCATCTCGGCGGCGGTCAGCTCCTGGAGGGAGGTCTTCCAGTCCAGGCCCGCGCCCAGCCCGGAGGCGGTGGCGATGAGCGGGTCGAAGAGCCGGTGCACGAACTCCGAGGCCACGTCCAGACCGCGGTCCAGGTAGACGGCGCCGATGACGGCCTCCAGGGTGTCGGCGAGGATGGAGGACTTGTCGCGGCCCCCGGTCCCCTCCTCACCGCGGCCGAGCCGGATGTAGGCGCCGACGCCCAGCCCGCGGGCGACGTCGGCGAGGGCGCGCATGTTGACCACGGCGGCGCGCAGCTTGGCGAGCTGGCCCTCGGGCAGGTCGGGGTGCTTGCGGAAGAGGGTGTCGGTGACCACCAGGCCGAGCACGGAGTCCCCGAGGAACTCCAGGCGCTCGTTGGTGGGCAGACCGCCCTTCTCGTAGGCGTAGGAGCGGTGGGTCAGCGCCCTGAGCAGGATCTTCGGGTCGACTTCGACCCCGATGGCCTGGTGGAACGCCTTGGCTTCGGAGACGGGGAGTTGGCTGGCCACTCGTTCACTTCCCTGTTCGTACGCGCCGGTCGGCGGCGCGCGGACGGCTGGAGTCGGGTGCGGACCCCGCGGCTCCGCCAGGGTGCTCGAAAACGAGGTGACCGTCGCGGGAGGCTCCCCTCCCCCGGCAACCACCACGAACTCGGGAACCCGGGAGAGCCCGGACCGCCGTGCGGCGCGCGGACGCTCCCGCGCGCCGGTGCTCGTCGTGTATCACGCTTTGTTGCTCGGCATCACTCTACAAACCCGCGTACGGCGGCGCTCGGGGAGTACGAGCGCAAGGGGCCGAATCCGCGAGGAGGCCGGCCTCACACGCGGGGCGGCACGGGCACGGGCACGTGACTCAGCACGTGCGCGGGCGCGTCCGCTCCGGCCGCGGGCGGACCGCTGACAGCACTTCGGGGCGGACCCCTGTGCGGGATCCGCCCCGAGATGGCTGGGGAATCGGGTGCGAGGACCCGAAGCCCGTCATCCGCCAGACGCGTTCGGCTGCGGTGCGCAGGACCAGCGGTGTGATCCACGGCGCGCCTAGGCCGGGTTGGTGACCTGGCGGTTGTTGTAGGTGCCGCAGGTCGGGCACGCGATGTGGGGCTGCTTGGGGTCGCGGCAGCGCGGGCAGTTGACCAGCACCGGGCGCGACGCCTTCCACTGGGAACGGCGGGTCCGGGTGTTGCTCCGCGACATCTTCCGCTTCGGGACGGCCACTTCAATCCTCCTGGGTCACCCCCGCGCGGTCGCGGGAGGTCGCTTCTCTCGGTCACCCCGCGCACTGTGGCGGGGAAGGTGTGCCCCGGTCGGCGGGGGCGCGCCCGGGGGCGGCCGTCCGCGATCGGTTCACGGGCTCATCGTTCGCCGGGCTCGTCCGCGATCTCGCGGAGCGCCTCCCAGCGCGGGTCGATGTTGTCGCCGTGGCCGTGGTCGGGCCCGGCCTCGGCGAGTTTGGCACCGCACTCGGCGCACAGGCCGGGGCAGTCCGGACCGCACAACGGTGTGAGCGGGAGCGCGAGCACGACGGCGTCTCGGACCACGGGCCCGAGGTCGAGGAGATCGCCCTCTAGATAGTAGTCCTCATCCTCGTCGCCCGCGTCCTCGTCCGTCCCCGCCACCTCGTCGTCGTCGGCGGAGTACCGGTACAGCTCCTGGAATCCGGCCTCGACACCGTCCGAGATCGGGTCCAGACAGCGCGAGCACTCCGCGGTGAGCTGGCCGCGGACGGTGCCGGTGACGAGGACTCCCTCCATCACCGCCTCCAGGCGCAGGTCGAGCTCGACCTCGCTGCCCTCGGGCACGGCCGCCATCGCCGTGGCGAACGCCTCGGGGACGGTCACGATGCGGTTGACGGTCCGCATCGACCCCGGCTGGCGGCCCAGCTGGCGGGTGTCGACCACGAACGGGTCACGAGGGTCTAGACGAGACAGGGTCATCGGGCTTTCACGAGGATTGCGGGTGTACCGAACGCGCGGGAGGCGTCGCGTGCGACGGGCGCGACCGGTGTCTGGGCACGCCGAGAACCGGCGGTATCCATGGTCAAACCGAGATTGTACCCAGCATGTACCCTGCCGCCCAAATCAGCCCCCGGTCCGGCGGTGGAGCGGGGTGGTGGAACAGGCAGTGGAGCGGGCGGCGGAGCCGGACGCTCAGCGGCCCTCGGCGTCCCTCTGCACGTACTTCTCGCGCAGGCGCTCCTGGACGTGGGGGGTGACCAGGCTGGAGACGTCCCCGCGGTGCTGGGCGATCTCGCGCACGAGGCTGGAGGACAGGAAGGAGTACTGCGGGTTCGCCGTCATGAACACGGTCTCCACCCCGGAGAGCTGGTAGTTCATCTGGGCGATCTGGAGCTCGTAGTCGAAGTCGCTGACCGAGCGCAGGCTGCGGACGATGGTCTCGATGCCGTTCTCCCGGCAGAAGTCGACGAGGAGGCCGTCGAACTCGCTGACCCGGACGTTGTCGAACTCGGCGGTGCCCTCGCGGAGCATGTCGAGCTTCTCCGGGACCGTGAACAGGCCGCGCTTGTTGACGTTGTTGAGCACGGCGGCGACGACCTCGTCGTACTGCTTGGCCGCCCGGCCGATGATGTCGATATGACCGTAGGTCACCGGGTCGAAGGAACCCGGGCAGACGACACGGCGCACGGTGGATCGCCCCTTTCGGCAGCTACGTTCGGGTACCGCGATCGTAGGGCTTGGCCCCCGCGCGGATTCGGGCAACACCCGTTTAGCGGTCGTCTTCGTCCGTGGTCGGGACGTGTGCGCGCTTTCGGCGCACCGCCTGCCATGACGGCCGAAGCGGGCTTCCCCCTCCCGAACCGGCGACCGCCCCCTGGCCGTTTTCTACCCCGCTTCCCTCCGCCGTCCGGGAGGCGCGCCGGGGCGGGGCGTGCGGGGTGGGGCTCGGAGGGAAGCGCGCGGCGAGGGGCGTGTGTGGTGCGGGCGTCAGTTGGGGGTGGCGGCGGGCGACAGGCAAGGAAGTACCGCGCCGCAGGCGTCAGTTGAGGGTGGTGGCGGGCGACGGGGACGGAAGTACCGCGCCGCAGGCGTCAGTTGAGGGTGGTGGCGGGCGACGGGGACGGAAGTACCGCGCCGCAGGCGTCAGTTGAGGGTGGTGGCGGGCGACGGGGACGGAAGTACCGCGCCGCAGGCGTCAGTTGAGGGTGGTGGCGGGCGACGGGGACGGAAGTACCGCGCCGCAGGCGTCAGTTGAGGGTGGTGGCGGGCGACGGGGACGGAAGTACCGCGCCGCAGGCGTCAGTTGAGGGTGGTGGCGGGCGACGGGGACGGAAGTACCGCGCCGCAGGCGTCAGTTGAGGGTGGTGGCGGGCGACGGGGACGGAAGTACCGCGCCGCAGGCGTCAGTTGAGGGTGGTGGCGGGCGACGGGGACGGAAGTACCGCGCCGCAGGCGTCAGTTGAGGGTGGTGGCGGGCGACGGGGACGGAAGTACCGCGCCGCAGGCGTCAGTTGAGGGTGGTGGCGGGCGACGGGGACGGAAGTACCGCGCCGCAGGCGTCAGTTGAGGGTGGTGGCGGGCGACGGGGACGGAAGTACCGCGCCGCAGGCGTCAGTTGAGGGTGGTGGCGGGCGACGGGTGGGCGTACCAGAGAACCGCCTCCCCGTACCCCCGGCTGCGGTCGCGCTCCAGTCCCTCGGGCCAGGAGGGCTCGGCCCCGCGCTTGGACCGCTCGACGACGACCACGGCGTCCTCGGCCAGCCAGCCGCGGCCGACCAGGTCGGCCAGCACCCCGGTGACCTCGGCGTCGGTGACGGCGTAGGGCGGGTCGGCGACCACGAGGTCGTAGGGGTCGCCGGTGTTGTCCGCGCCGACCACCCGCTCCACGCGGTCGGCGACCAGCCGCGCGCCGGGGAGACCGAGCGTCTGGATGTTGCCCCTGAGCACCTGGGCCGCCCGGCGGTCGGCCTCCACCAGCAGCGCGTGCGCGGCGCCCCGGGACAGGGCCTCCAGGCCGATGGCCCCCGAGCCCGCGTACAGGTCCATCACGCGGACGCCGTCGAGGGAGCCGAGGTCGGACTGGACGGAGGAGAACAGCGCCTCGCGGGCCCGGTCGCTGGTGGGGCGGGTGTTACGGCCCTCGGGGACGGAGATGCGCCGTCCACCGGCCGTACCGGCGATGATGCGGGTCATGCCCCCACGGTAGCGGCCGGGGTGGGCGGGTGCCCCGGTACGCGGGCAGCACGAGGCGGGCGGCCCGGGGACCCCCCGCTTTCCACGTTAGGCCCCGGCGCGCAGGCCGCACCAGAGCCCGTCGCGGCCTGTGGACAACGCTGCGGCCTGTGGACAACCGGTCCCGCCGCCGGGCGCCCGGTCGCTGTTCCCGCTCGCACCCAGCCCGGCCGCCCCGGGCGCTCAGGCCTTGTCCAGGTACTCCGCCCGTTCCTCGGGCAGCAGCGTCTCCAGCGCCTCGGCCAGCGGCGGATGCCCGGTCAGCCCGGGATCGGCCGCCACGTACGCCGTGGCCTCCTCGCGCGCGTCCCCGATGAGCTCCTCGTCCTTGAGCAGGGTGAGCATCCGCAGGCTGGACCGGGCGCCGGACTGCGAGTCGCCCAGCACGTCGCCCTCGCGGCGCATCTCCAGGTCCACCCGGGAGAGTTCGAAGCCGTCGGTGGTCGCGGCCACCGCGGCCAGCCGCTCGCGCGCCGGGGAGCCCTCCTCGGCGTCGGTGACCAGCAGGCACAGCCCCGGCAGCTGGCCTCGGCCGACCCGGCCGCGCAGCTGGTGCAGCTGCGAGACGCCGAAGCGGTCCGCGTCCATGATGACCATCACTGTGGCGTTGGGCACGTCCACGCCCACCTCGATGACGGTGGTGGAGACGACGGTGTCGGTGTCCCCGGCCGAGAAGCGGCGCATCACCGCGTCCTTGTCGTCGGGCGCCATCCGGCCGTGCAGGACCTCCACGCGCAGCTCGGAGAGCGGCCCCTCCGTCAGCCGCGCCGCCACGTCGAGCACCGCCAGCGGCGGCCGGGCGCCCGCGGCCTCCTCGCCGTCCCCGGCGCCGACCTCCTCCTCGGCCTCCTCCTTGGCGTCGTCGCCGATCCGCGGGCAGACCACGAAGGCCTGGCGCCCGCCGCCCGCCTCCTCCCGGATGCGCTCCCAGGCCCTGGTCAGGAAGTGCGGCTTCTCACGCGCGGGCACCACGTGCGTGGACACGGGTGCGCGGCCGGTGGGGAGCTGGGTGAGGGCGACCACGTCGAGGTCGCCGTAGACGGTCATCGCGACGGTGCGCGGGATGGGCGTGGCCGTCATGACCAGCACGTGGGGGCGTCCGTCCACGGCCTTCTCCCGCAGGGCGTCGCGCTGCTCCACGCCGAACCGGTGCTGCTCGTCGACCACCACCAGCCCCAGGTCGGCGAAGGACACGTGCTCCTGGAGCAGGGCGTGGGTGCCCACGACGACCCCCGCGGCGCCGGACGCCGCGTCGAGCAGGGCCTCCCGTCGGGCGGCGGCGTTCATGGAACCGGTGAGCAGCGCCACCCGGGTGGCGTTCTCCGCCCCGTCGATCTGCCCGGCGCGGCCCAACGCGCCGAGCATGGCGCTGATGGACCGGTGGTGCTGCTGGGCCAGGACCTCGGTGGGCGCGAGCATGACGGCCTGGCCGCCGGAGTCCACGACCCGGAGCATGGCCCGCAGCGCCACCAGGGTCTTGCCCGCGCCGACGTCGCCCTGGAGCAGGCAGTGCATGGGGTGCGCGGCGTCGAGCCGCTCGGCGAGGCGTTCGCCCACCTCCCGCTGCCCCTCAGTGAGCGTGAACGGAAGCTGGGCGTCGAAGGCGTCCAGGAGACCGTCGACCGCGCCGGGCCGGGGCTTGGCGGGCAGGTCCTCCGCGCGGTGGCGCCGCTGGGCCAGCGCGAGTTGCAGGACGAAGGCCTCGTCCCACTTCAGGCGGCGGCGGGCGGCGCCGACGTCGGCCCACTCCGCGGGCCGGTGGATCCGGCGCAGGGCGTCGGCGACGCCGAGGAGCCCGCGCCGTTCGCGCAGTTCGGGGGGCAGCGGGTCGGGCAGGCTGTCGACGTCGGCGAGGACGATGTCGACGGTGCGGGCGATGGTGGTGGAGTCCAGCCCCTTGACCGCCGGGTAGACGGGGATGAGCTCCTCGG
The DNA here is from genome assembly GCA_000340945.1 of Nocardiopsis synnemataformans DSM 44143. GTDB lineage: Bacteria > Actinomycetota > Actinomycetes > Streptosporangiales > Streptosporangiaceae > Nocardiopsis > Nocardiopsis synnemataformans. The sequence goes on from ANAW01000169.1 coordinate 27,265, forward strand.
CGTAGGCCCTGGCCCGCTCGCCCTCGTGGCCGTCCTCGTCGAGGAGTTCGTACTGGGGGTGGTCGAGCTGGCGGCGGCCCTTGAAGGTGGAGACCCGGCCGGAGAACATCGCCAGGCGCCCGGGGACGAGGGCTCCCTGGTGGTAGGAGCCCCGGTTGAAGAAGGTCAGGTGCAGGCGCCCGGTGCCGTCGGTGACGGTGGCCTCCATCATGTCCATGCGGCGGCGGCCCTGCCGCGCGGGCACGGTGCGCCGCTTGGCGTCCAGGACGCGGGCCTGCACGGTGACTTCCTCGCCCTCGCGCAGTGCCGCGAGGTCGGTCAGGTCGCCGCGCCGGTCGTACCGGCGCGGGTAGTAGCGCAGCAGGTCGCCGAGGGTGTGCAGGTCGAGCTTCTCGGAGAGGGCCTTGGCCGTCTTGCCCCTGAGGGGCCCCCTGCTCAGCGGTTCGTCCCAGGTGCTCACGTGTGCTTCCCGTCTCGGATCGCCGGTCACCGCCACGGTAGTCCTCCGGTGCGACGCTCGCGCGCCTTCCCACCGCCTCGGTCGGCCCGCGGGCGCGGGCGAGGGGGCCGGGCACCGGGCCGGAGGGCTCCCCGGCTCCGGCGGCCGTCCCGGTGGCGCTTCTTCGCCCGCGGTTCCTGCCCCTCCCAACCGGGATATACTCGTGGAAGTTCATCGCGTTCTCGCCATGCCCGCGTGGCGTATTCGATGCTCCCGGCGCTCGCCAGGGTCGTTCTCGACCACGGTGCGGCCCGTCATCACGCGTACGGACACCGGTCGTCGGCCTGCGCCGCGCGTCCGGCCATGTCCTTCGTGTAACCTTCCACGGTTGGCGTCACCGTCAACCAGTCCGCCCGACCTCTCCCGGTCGGATGAACCTTCGCGTGCGGCGACGTGCGCGATCCCGAGCGCTTGAATGGAGTTACCGTGGCTTCTGTCTGCGACGTCTGCGGCAAGGGACCAGGGTTCGGTAACAGTGTTTCCCACTCGCACCGTCGCACCCGCCGCCGCTGGAACCCCAACATCCAGACCGTCCGCACCCGTGTGGGTGGCACGCCCAAGCGCGTGAACGCCTGCACCTCGTGCATCAAGGCTGGCAAGGTGACCCGCTAGGGTTCCCAGCCCTTCGGACCTTCCATGAAGGCCTCTGACCCTCTCGGTCGGAGGCCTTCACCCTTTGTCGGGCCCTTGACGGAGGCCGGGGGCCGGAACCCGCACCGGAACCCCCGCCGGGACCCGACCCGGGACCTCGGCGGGGGCCTCGGCTGTCCCTGAGGCGACCGGTGTCCCGTGCCCCCGGCTCACAGCTCGCAGACGTGGCCGTTCAGGGAGCAGCGGATCGGGCTCTGCGGCACGCCGACCGCCTCGAAGGTGAGCGCCACCGAGTCACCGGGCTCCAGGCTGGCCTGGTCGGAGGGCTGGCGGGCCAGGATGCCGTCCTCGATCTCCGCCCAGTCCGCGCCGTTGACGTGCGTGACCTCGGCGGAGTCGAAGGCCAGGGCCAGCTCCCACCCGTCCAGGCTGGCCCGTGAGGTGTTGGTGACGGTGACGTGGCCGCTGAACCCGACCGACGTGGACTCCGTGATGCGGTAGACGACCGTGGTCGGCTCCGAACCCGCCTGGGTCTGCGGTCCCCGCGCCCCCTCACCCTCGGCCGCGGGCTCCTCGGCGTCGGTTCCGGGCGAGGCGTCGTGCGTGGGCTGGGCCCCGTCCTGGACCCCGGGGTCCTCGGACGCACCCGGGGTACCGCCGAACTGGAGGTAGATCTGGGTGGTGCTGTACCCGAACAGGAGCAGGCCGAGGATCACGCCGGAGACGACGAGCACGTTGAGCAGCCGCGGGGGTTCGACGCGTTTGGGGACCGTGCTCTCGATGAGGCCGCCGAGCCGCCGCAGGACGCCGACGTCCTCCGGCTCGCTGCGGTGCACACCCCGGCGGTTGCCGTTCCGCCAGCCATGCCGCCCCATAAACCGCCCCTCGACGTTTCCAGCGCCCTCCGGCGAGAGCTCCGGTTCCCTCCCTCGTCGCCCTCCGCCGTGTGTGCCCCCGTCTGGCGCGGGGGACACCGGCGAAGCCGTGGCTTCTTGCACCGACCCTCGGTCGGTCGCTCCCGGGGACTTCCTGGGGCCGCTGCGTCCCACGAGGCGGGTGCTGCGCCCGGAAAGGCCGCGTTCGCAAAGCCTAGCGCGAGAGTTAAACAGGACAAATCCCATCGGGCGCCTCAGCGCCGGAAATGATCCCATCCTCCGCGAGGCGGAACCCGCCCGTCGACCGTGACCGGAATTGTGTTTTCTCCCGCGGTTTCACCTGTTGTTCCCACAACGGTTCCCACCCTGTGCCAGTGAGCCGGCAGAACGGTGTCCAGCGGGAACACGGCGGCGAGGGCGTGGTCCTCTCCCCCGGCGACCATGAGGTCGCGCGCGGCCCGCTCGGCCGCGTCGGCTCGGGCGCCCAGGACGCGGACCGCCTCGACGAGGGCGGGCTCCGGGCGCAGCGCCTCCCCCTCCAGGTCGACGCGCACCCCGCTGGCCCGGCAGACGTGCCCGAGGTCCTGGGCGAGGCCGTCGCTGACGTCGAGCATGGCCGTGGCTCCGAGCCGGGACGCCTCGGCTCCTCGGGCGTAGGGCGGACTGGGCCTGCGGTGCTCGGACAGGCACTCGGCCGGGCCGTCGATCCCCTTCTCCAGCAGCGCGAGCCCTGCGGCCGACAGCCCCAGGTGGCCGGTGTAGGCGACCACGTCGCCGGGTCGGGCGCCGTCGCGGCGGACCGGCGCGCGCCCCTGGAGGTCTCCGAGAGCGGTGACCGCGATGGTGAGGGTGTCCGAGCCGACCATGTCCCCGCCCACGACGGCGCCGCCCGCGACCGCGCACTCGTCGCGGACCCCGGCGGTGAACTCCTCCGCCCAGGACACCGGCAGGTCGGCGGGCGCGGCGAANGCCGCGACGTCGGCGAAGTTCTGCGCGACGGCCCGGTGCCCCACGTCCCGGGCGGTGGACCACTCGCGCCGGAAGTGGCGGCCCTCGACCAGCAGGTCGGTGGTCGCGACCGTCCGGCCGTCGGGGGACGCGACGACAGCCGCGTCGTCCCCGGGTCCGAGGATTACATCGTCCGTGGTGGGGAATTGGCTCGTCACGCGTGCGATCAGAGCGAACTCACCAAGACCCCCAATGGTGTTCCGCACAGGGATCAGGGTACGGTGACGCTCCGGCGCGGTGGTCCGGACCCACGCTTGTCATCCGTCCGTCATCGGCCGCACCCTGGCTCGGCCGTGAACCCACTCGCCGCTCCGTCCGGCGACACGAAGGAGTACTCATGGTGCAGGCATACATCCTGATCCAGACCGAGGTCGGTCAGGCCGCCGAGGTGGCGGGACGCATCCGGGGCATCGAGGGGGTCGAGAAGGCCCACGACGTGACCGGGCCCTACGATGTCATCGTCCAGGCCAGCGCCGAAGACATCGATTCCCTGGGCACCCTCGTGGTGGCCCGGATCCAGCGGTTGGACGGCATCGCCCGGACTCTCACCTGTCCCATCGTCAACATCTGACGCATCGCGTCATCCGGAGCGGGGTCTGCTGTGCTGAGTCGGTACGCGTACGCCGGTGTGGTCGCGGCCCTGGCCCTGGCCCTGGTGGCGACGGGCTGCGGCGCGCAGACCGTGCGGATCCAGCCCCCCGAAGCGGACGCGGCGGTCACCGAGGTCTGCGCCGACCTCGTCGCCGCACTCCCCGACACCCTGCTGGGAGCGGAGCGGGCACAGGTGCGGCCCGACTCGGAGCTCACGGCGGCCTGGGGCGACCCGCCCATCGGGCTGCGCTGCGGGGTGGAGCGCCCGGCGACCCTGACCAGCACCTCCTACCTCCAGCAGGTCAACGGTGTTCCGTGGCTGCCGCAGCCGGAGGACGCCCCCACCATGTACACGGCGATCGGCCACGAGGCCTACGTGGAACTGTCGATCCCGGCCGCCCACGGCGCCCCGGCCGCCGCGCTGTCGACGGTCAGCGACCTGATCGTCGAACACGTCCCGGCGCTTCCCGAAGGGGAGCTGTGACCCGGCGCTCGCGCTGAGGAGACCGCGACCGTGCTCGCGCCGGGGAGGGCTGCGGCCGCCGTCGCGGCGGGGGACGCGCGCCCGTGCCGGGGAGACCCTGTGCGCGATCTGCCGTGTCGGCGCCTTCCGCTTGGGGGCCGGGCCGGGGCCCTTCCCAGGCGCGGTCGGCTCGGCGAGCTCGGCCAGCTCGGCCGGTCGCTGCTCGCCTACGCGGCGGAGCACCGGCGTTTCGGGGTACCGGGGGCAGCCGGGGTGCGCGGACGACGGCGTCGGGTATGCGGGCACGCCGAAGCGGGCGAAGGCGCGGCCTCCCCCTTTACCACGCTAAGCGCGGGCGGAACCCGTCCGCCAGAGGCCTGTGCGGCCTGTGGACAACACGCGCGTGGGGCCGCCAGCGTCCGCTGACGGCCCCACGTCCGTTCATCACGGGGTCACGGTGACGGTGGAAAGTCCCGTCAGTTCTCCGCCCCGGCCGACTCCTCGGCGGACGGCTCGTCCTCGGCGGCGTCGGAGGGGGCGTCGGACGCCTCGTCCCCGGCACCCTCCTCAGTGCCCTCCTCGGCCCCGGCGTCGCCGCCCTCGGGGCCCTCCATGGTCTCGGCGTCCACGCCGCCACCGCTGCCGAGCATGGCGTCGACCTCCTCGGCGTTCTCCGCCACGCCACCGGAGCAGGCGGCGCCCGGCTCGGGAACGTCGGTGCCGCGCTCGTACAGCCGCACGAAGCGCTGGAGGTTCTCGTCGTCGGCGCTCTCGGCGCTGATCTGGCGTCCCCAGCTGGAGGCGACGATCGGCGCGTCCAGCTCGCCCGCGTAGGGGCTGATCACCAGGTAGTCGCCGGAGCTGTACATGTCGGTCAGCGTCTGCACCTGGTCCTCGGGCAGGTCGGGCCGGTAGTTGATCCACACCGCGCCGTGCTCCAGGGAGTGCACCGCGAACTCGTGGGTCACCGGCTCGGTGTAGACACCGCAGTTCTGCCAGGCGTTCCAGTGGTCGCCGCCCACGGGCGGGGACTGCTCGTAGTTCACGCGCTGCCCGGTGTCGACGTGGACGTAGGAGCCGACCTCGTACTCCTCCACCCCTGAGATCGTGCGGCTGCGGAACTCCATGAAGACGAGGAAACCGATCAACCCCACGACCAGGACCACAGCGGTCGTGATACCGGTGGTGGTAAGGATTTTGCGGCGGCGTTCCTCTTTGACGCGTTGCGCCTTCAGCTCGGCGGCGCGGAGGCGACGCTCCTCCGCCGTCTTCTTCTTGGCCACGGGGTCTCCTGGGATGGATGGTGACATTAGGGACTTACCTATCCTCTACTTTGGCACCAGAGTTGGGCGATTCGACCAGGATGGTTCCTATGGAACAGAAAAACGGTCCCGCGGCCGGGACCGCCGACCACGTCGGCGATGTCCCGGACGACGACGGGCCCCCGTGGGAGGACGGGGCACCGGACGAGGAGACCCCGTCGCGGGTGTCCTGGCGTTCGGTACCGATGTGGATCACTGTGATCCTCGTCGTACTGGCCCTGGGCGGGGGTTACCTGCTGGGACGCCCGTCCTACCCCCTGGACACCGGCGCCGACGCCGGGTTCCTGCGCGACATGAGCGCGCACCACGCCCAGGCCGTGGACATGTCGATGCTCATCCTGGAGAAGACCGAGGACCCCGAGCTGCGCACGGTGGCCACCGACATCACCCGCACCCAGCAGGCCCAGATCGGGATCATGCAGGGGTGGCTGATGGCCTGGGACCTCAACGCGCGCGGCGTGCAGGAGCCGATGGCCTGGATGGAGGGCCACGACCACGGCGGCGAGGGCGGCGAGGTCCCCGAGACGATGCCGGGCCTGGCCTCCTCCGAGGAGATGGTGTCCCTGGAGGACGCCGAGGGCGTGGAGGCCGAACTCCTCTTCCTGGAGCTGATGATCGCCCACCACCGCGGCGGCATCGAGATGGCCGAGGCGGAGGTGGAGCTGGGCCAGGAGGACCTGGTCACCAACTTCGCGCAGGGGATGGCCGACTCCCAGCTCAAGGAGATCGACCTGATGGAGGGCATGATCGACCAGCGCCAGGACGGCGCCTCCGGCGACTGACCTTCCGTTCGAGCGGATGAGGACGGCGGCTCACCTCAGGGTGGGCCGCCGTCGCCGTGTCCGGGGCCGTGCGTGTCCGAACTCTGTGCGCCCGCAACCGTCCGCGTCCGCAACCGTCCGCGCCCGGAGCCGTTCGTGTCCGGGGTCGTGTGTGCCCGGAACCGGTCCCGCCCGGAACCGGTCCCCCACGCAGCAGTCCGTGTCCCCAAGCGCGTGTGTCTGAACGCACACGACGGCCCCACGCACGGCCGCGACCGCCCCGCCCAGGCGGATCCGCCGCAGGTGGCGGCGGTGGAGGCCCGCCCGCGACCTCCACCCGCGCGCTCCGGAGAGCCCGCGCACCCACCGGGGAGACGCACGGAACACCGTTTCCCACGGGACCCGCTGGAACTACGACACGCTGTAGAACTACGATATGTAGTACTACCGGCGGTCGGTACTTGGAGAGGCGGGTATGGAAGCCCTTGAACTCGCGAGGTGGCAGTTCGGTGTCACCACGATCTACCACTTCCTGTTCGTACCCCTGACCATCGGGCTGTCGTTCATCGTGGCCGTGCTCCAGACCCTCTGGTACCGCACCGGCAGGCACGAGTACCTCCAGGCCACCCAGTTCTTCGGCAAGCTCTTCCTCATCAACTTCGCCATGGGCGTGGTCACCGGGATCGTGCAGGAGTTCCAGTTCGGCATGAACTGGAGCGAGTACTCCCGCTTCGTCGGCGACGTCTTCGGCGCCCCGCTGGCCATGGAGGCCCTGCTCGCCTTCTTCCTGGAGTCCACCTTCATCGGACTGTGGATCTTCGGCTGGCACCGGCTGTCCCGGGGCGTCCACCTGGCCTGCATCTGGGCGGTCGCCATCGGCACCAACCTCTCGGCGTACTTCATCCTCGCCGCCAACGCCTGGATGCGGCACCCCGTCGGCTACACGGTCAACGAGGAGAACGGGCGCGCCGAGCTGACCGACATCTGGGCGGTGCTCAGCAACGACCAGGCCTGGTCCACCTACCTGCACACCGTCTCGGCCGCGTTCATCACCGCCGGGCTGTTCGTCGTGGCGGTCAGCGCCTACAAGCTCTGGCGCAACAGCCACCACAACGACACCGGCACGCCCGGGGTGGTCCCGCCCCGGAAGGACTTCGCCCTGTTCCGCGGCACGCTCAAGGTCGGCCTGGTCTTCACCCTGGCCGCCGGGGCCCTGGTGGTCTTCTCCGGCGACCACCAGGCCAAGCTCGCCGCCGAGTACGAGCCGATGAAGCTCGCCGCGGCCGAGGCCCTGTGGGAGACCGAGGAGGGCGCGGCCTTCTCCGCCCTGGCCGTCGGCGACACCGAGGAGCGCTACAACCCCATCGACATCACCATCCCCAACGTGCTCAGCTTCCTCGCCACCGGTCAGTTCGACGGCGAGGTGCACGGGATGAACAACCTGGAGGAGGCCTACGACGAGTACTACGGCCCCGGGGACTACACCCCCAACGTGTTCGTCGTGTACTGGTCCTTCCGCCTGATGATGGGCCTGGGCATGTTCGGGGTGGCGGTGGCCGCGCTCGGCCTCCTCCTCACCCGGGGCAGGGAGCGCACCCCGACCAGCAAGTGGTTCTACTACGCGGCCATGCTCGCGCTGCCCGCGGCGCTGGCCGCCAACATCTTCGGCTGGGTGCTCACCGAGATGGGCCGCCAGCCCTGGACCGTGCACGGAGAGCTGCTCACCGCGGCCAGCGTCTCCCCCGGGGTGAGCCTGGGGGCGGTCGCGACGACCCTGGCCGGGTTCACCGCGGTGTACGGGGTGCTCTTCGTCGTCGAGGTCGGTCTGCTCCTGAAGTACATCAAGGCCGGACCCTCCCACCTCGTCCCCGACCTGGAGGACGACGAGGACGAGTCCAAGATCCCGCACTTCAGCTACTAGGAGCCAAGGACCATGGAACTGGCCGTCATCTGGTTCATCGCCATCTCGGTCCTGTGGATCGGGTACTTCGTCCTGGAGGGGTTCGACTTCGGGGTGGGCACGCTCATGCCCTTCATGGGCAGGCGCGACTCCGTCGACCGCAGGGTCGCCATCAACGCGATCGGGCCGGTCTGGGACGCCAACGAGGTGTGGCTGATCACCGCGGTCGGCGCGACCTTCGCCGCCTTCCCCGCCTGGTACGCCTCCCTGCTCAGCGGGTTCTACGCACCGGTGTTCCTCATCCTCGTCGCGCTGATCCTGCGCGGTGTGGCGTTCGAGTACCGGGGCAAGCGCGACAGCTCCGCGTGGCGCGCCTGGTGGGACCGGGCGATCTTCGCGGGCAGCACCGCGCCCGCCTTCCTGTGGGGCGTGATCTTCGCGAACGTCGTCCGGGGCGTGGCCATGGGCTCCGACCAGGTGGTCACCTCCTCGGTGGCGGACCTGCTCAACCCCTACGCCCTGCTCGGCGGGCTGACGACGCTGTCGCTGTTCACCCTGCACGGGGCGATCTTCCTGACCCTCAAGACCGACGGGCCGGTGCGGGTCCGCGCGCGCCGGGCCGCCCTGTGGGCCGCGTGCGCCGCGGTCCCGCTGGGCTCGCTCTTCCTGGCGTGGACCCAGTTCGCCCACGGCGACGGGACGGGAACCCTGCCGCTCGTCGCCCTCTCCGCCGCGGCGCTGGCGGGCGGGGTCGCGGCGGCCTGGCGGCGCCGCGAGGGGTGGTCGTTCGCCTTCACCGCGGTGACCATCCTCGCCGCGTTCGCCGCCCTGTTCACCGCGCTGTTCCCGAACGTGCTGCCCTCCACCACCGACCCCGCGTTCAGCCTGACCGTCGCCAATGCCTCCTCCGCCGAGTACACGCTGACCGTGATGTCGTGGGTGGCGGTGGTGTTCCTGCCGCTCGTGCTCCTCTACCAGGGGTGGAGCTACTGGGTGTTCCGCAGGAGGGTGACCGGCGAGACCGTGACCGGGGCGACCGTCACCCGCACCGACCACGGGGGCAGGAACCCCGAACCCGCCGCCTGACGGTGCCGCGGAGCCTCCCGGGCGGGCGCGCCCGCCGGGGAGGCTCCCGGCCGCGCCGCCCCGGAACGGAAGGGCTGCGGGCGCGACCGGCCCGCGAGGCACCGGGTGGATACTGGGGCCGTCGCGCCCGCTCCGGCCGACCGGGGCGGCACCGTGCCACCGTGAAGGCCCCAGCCACTCCGGGTCAGCCGTGCACCCGGCCCGAACGACGTCGTGAGGTCCCGCGCCTATGAAGCCCCTTGACCCGCGCCTGGTGCGTACCGCCAGCGCGGTACGCACGCACCTGGCCGTCTCCGTGGCCAGCGGAGTGCTCATCACCGGCCTGATCCTGGTCCAGGCCTGGCTGCTGGCCCGCGCCGTCACCGGCGCCTGGCGGGGCGAGGGGCTGGACACCCTGGGCTGGGTGGTCGGCGCGGTCGCGGCCGTCGCCGTGGTCCGGGCCCTGCTGTCCTACGTGGCCGAGACCTCCGCGCTGCACAGCGCCGCGCGCACCAAGTCGCAGCTGCGCCGCCAACTGGTGGCGCACGTGACCGGATCGGGCAGGGTGTGGGCGGCCGAACCCGGCGAGGACGGCGAGCAGGGCTCGCCCAAGGCGGGCGAGCTGGTCACCCTGGCCACCCGGGGCCTGGACGCGCTCGACGACTACTTCGCCCGCTACCTGCCCCAGCTGGTCCTGGCCGCGATCGTGCCGCTCGCCGTGCTGGCAGTGGTGTTCTGGGCGGACTGGATCTCGGGGATCGTCATCCTGGTGACGCTGCCGCTGATCCCGGTGTTCATGGCGCTGATCGGAATGCACACCCAGCAGCGCACCGACCGGCAGTGGAAGCTGCTGAGCCGCCTGGGCGGGCACTTCCTGGACGTGGTGGAGGGGCTGCCGACCCTGGCCGTGTTCCGCCGGGCCAAGGCGCAGGCCGAGATCCTGCGCCGGGTGGGCGAGGACCACCGGCGGGCGACGATGGGGACGCTGCGGGTCGCCTTCCTGTCGGCGTTCGCGCTGGAGCTCCTGTCCACCCTGGCGGTGGCGCTGGTCGCGGTGGAGGTGGGCCTGCGCCTGCTGGGCGGCCACATGGACTACCAGACGGCGCTGCTGGTGCTGATCCTGGCACCGGAGGCCTACCTGCCGCTGCGGGAGGTGGGTGCCCGGTTCCACGCGAGCATGGAGGGCGTGTCCGCCGCCGAGCAGGTGTTCACCGAGCTGGAGCGCGGACGCGGAACGGCGCGGGCCGGGGCCGCCGCACCGGACCCGGCGGAGGACGCCACCAGGGACCCGGCAACGGTATCCGGCGGCTCCCCCGCCCCTCCCCCGGCCACCGGCCGACCCGCGCCCGCCGCCGGAGGCGACATCCGCTTCGAGGGCGTGGAGCTGCTCTACCCCGGACGGGACGTGCCCGCGCTGTCCGGGCTGGACCTGGAGGTGGCGGCCGGGGAGCACCTGCTGCTCACCGGCCCCAGCGGGGCGGGCAAGTCCACCCTGCTGTCGCTGCTGCTGCGGCTGGTCGAACCCACCCGGGGGCGCGTCAGCGTGCGCGCGCCCGGCGGGCGGTGGGAGCCCCTGGACGGGATCGACGCCGACGACTGGCGCCTCGGCACCGCCTGGGTCCCCCAGAACCCCTACCTGTTCGACGTGTCCGTGGCCGACAACATCCGGCTGGGCGCGCCCGACGCCTCCATGGAGCGGGTCCGCGAGGCGGCCCGGCTGGCCGAGGCCGACGCGTTCGTCCGCGCCCTCCCCGACGGCTACGACACCCGGCTCGGCGAACGCGGCGCCCGGCTGTCGGCCGGACAGCGGCAGCGGATCGCGCTGGCGCGGGCGCTGTGCCGGGACGCCCCGCTCGTCCTGCTGGACGAGCCCACCGCCCACCTGGACCCGGAGAACGCGGCGGCGGTGCGCACGGCCGTCGCCCGGCTCCTGGAGGGCCGGACCGCCGTCATCGTCGCCCACGACACCGGCTGGGCGCGCAGCGTCCTCGGGGACACCCTGCGGACCGCGTCGCTGCCGCTGCTGACCCAGGAAGGGAGTGCGTCGCGATGAGCGCCGACACCGCCGCCCCCGACACGCTCCACGTGCCCGAGCGCGAACGCCGCCGCGACCCGCTGCTGCGGATGACGGCCCTGGCCCGACCGCGCGGGGGCCGCTTCGCGCTCGGCGTGCTGCTGGGCGCCGCCGCGACCGGCGCGGCCGTGGCCCTGCTGGGCGTGGCCGCGTGGATGCTGGCCACCGCCGCCGACCACCCGCCCATCACCGCGCTGGGCGTGGCCGTGGTCGCCACCCGCGCGCTGGGCGTGGGCCGCGGGGTGGCCCGCTACCTGGAGCGGCTGGGCACCCACGACGCCGCGTTCCGCACTCTGGCCGAGGTCCGGGTGCGGGTGTACGAGCGGCTCGCCAGGACCGAGCCGTTCGGCCGCTTCCGGTCCGGCGACCTGGTGTCCCGGCTGGTCAACGACACCGAGGCCACCCTGGACCTGCTGGTGCGCGGACTGACGCCGCCGCTGGTCTCGGTGGTGACGGGCGGCGTCACGGTGCTGGTCCTGACCGCGCTGTACGTGCCGGGAGGGCTGCTGCTGGCGGCGGGCCTGCTGCTGGCCGGGCTGGCGGTGCCGCTGGCCGCGGCCGCGCTGGGCCGGGAGCCGGGCAGGCGCCAGGCCAGGGCGCGCGGGGAGCTGTCGACGACCCTGGTGGACACCCTGCACGGGGCGTCCGACCTGGTCGCCTACGGCGCCATGGACCGGCAGGTGGAGCGGGTGTACGCGGCCGACGAGGAGCTGACCCGGCTGGCACGCAGGGACTCCGCGATCCTGGGGCTGGGCGCCGGGGCGAGCGCGCTGATCACCGGGCTGACCGTGTGGGGCGTGCTGTTCCTGGGCGTGGCCGCCGTGGAGGGCGGGACCCTGGACGCGGTGTCGCTGGCGGTGCTGGTGCTGGTGACGCTGGCGGCGTTCGAGATCGTGGCGCCGCTGCCCGCCGTGGCGGCCAGGCTGGGGGCGATCCGGGCGAGCGGCGCGAGGCTGTTCGGGGTCCTGGACACCCCGCCCGCGGTCGCCGCGCCCACCCGCACGGGCCTGGACCCGCACGGGGACGCGACGGTCCGGGTGCGGGACCTGCGGGTGCGCTACGGCCCCGGGGAACCGTGGGCGCTGGACGGGGTGGACCTGGAGATCCCCGCCGGGTGGACGGTGGCGGTGATCGGCCCCAGCGGCGCGGGCAAGAGCACGCTGGCGTCGGTGCTGCTGCGGTTCCGCGACCCGGACGGCGGCCTGGTGGAGATCGGCGGGAAGGACGTCACGGCGTACCCGGCCGACGAGGTGCGCGGGGTGGTGTCGGGCGTCCCGCAGGACCCGCACGTGTTCGCCTCGACGCTGCGGGAGAACCTGCGGCTGGCCCGTCCCGGCGCGGAGGACGACGAACTGTGGGAGGCGCTGCGACGCGCACGGCTGGCCGACGACGTGGCGGCGATGCCCCGGGGGCTGGACACGCGGGTGGGCGCGCACGGTCGCGGCCTGAGCGGCGGAATGGTCCAGCGGCTGGCGCTGGCCCGCGCCCTGCTGGCGGCGCCCCGGGTGCTGGTGCTGGACGAGCCGACCGCCCACCTGGACCCGGACACGCGCGACGCGGTGGTGGAGGACCTGCTGGCGGCGGCCGAGGGGTACTCCACCCTGCTGGTCACGCACGACCTGACGGGCCTGGACCGCGTGGAGCGGATCTACGTGGTGCGCGACGGCCGGGTGATCCAGCAGGGCACGCACGAGGAGCTGTCCCGGCGGGAGGGCTGGTACCGCGACGTCAGCACGGGCTGACCGCGTGCGGATCGCGTCCGGAGCAGGTGCGGCGGCCCGGCCCGGTCCCCTCACGCGTGCGGCGGGACCGGTCACGGACGGCCATGCGATTGCTCGCGGTTCGGTCCCCTCGCGCGCGTGCGGCGGGGCCGACCGAAAACGGGGGGACGTGACGGGCGGCGCTGGGATACCGTCCCACCGTGCCGCCCTGACAGACCGAACGAGACGGGCAGGCCGAACGAGCCGGATGAGCCGGACGAACCCCCTGGAGCCGATCATGACCGAACCCGACCTGCGCGCGCTCGACCTGTCCGTCCTCAACTCCGCCACCAAGTACCCCAGCATCCCCACCTACCACACCCTCGATCCCAAGAACGGGGGTCTGCTGGAGGAGGCCACCGCCTTCACCGGCGACGTCGTGTTGACCGAGAAGGTGGATGGGACGAATGCCCGTATTGTCTGCTTTCCTTCCGGTGACTACGTCCTGGGCAGCCGCGAGGAGCTGCTCTACGCCAGGGGCGACCTGATCGGGAACCCCGCCCTGGGCATCGTCGACGCCCTGCGCACTCTGGCCGGGCGGATCACCCCTCCCACGACCGGGGTCGTCGTCCACTACCTGGAGGTGTACGGGGGCAAGGTCACCGCGGCCAGCCGCGAGTACACCGGCGACCGCGCCGTCGGGTACCGGATGTTCGACTCGGCGGCCGTCCCGACCGAGGTGCTGTCCCGGCGGCGCCACGAGGTCTCCGCCTGGCGCGAGAGCGGGGGTCAGGACTTCCTCCGCGAGGCGACGCTCTCCCGGCTCGCCGAGCGCGAGGGGATCGAGCTCACGCCCCGGCTCGCCACCGTCCCCGCCGACAAGCTGCCCCAGGGCGTCGCCGAGACCTCGGAGTTCGTCGCCGAACACCTGCCGGGCACCCGCGTGGCGCTGGACGGGGACGCGGGCGGCCGGGCGGAGGGGATCGTGTTGCGCACCGCCGACCGGTCGGTGATCGCCAAGGCCCGCTTCCAGGACTACCGGCGCACGCTCAAGCGCCGGGTCCAGCGCGGGGGATGACAGGGGGCGCCGGGCCCCGGATCTGACAGCGGGAGCGGTCTCCTCTAGGGTTCCCCCGTGGCCAATCCTGTTCGTGAGTTCCTCGGTGGCGTCGGCGCCCTCCTGCGCGGCTTCACCCTGCTGTTGCGCAAACCGCGCCTGTTCCTGCTCGGCGCCCTTCCCGCCCTGATCACGTCGCTGGTGTTCCTGGCGCTGTTCGTGCTCCTGGTGATGAACCTGACCGATCTGGCCGACTGGGCGACGCCCTTCGCCGACGGCTGGGACCCCGTGTGGCAGGGACTGCTGCGCGGCGCCGTGTCCGTGGCGGTCCTGGCCGGATCGCTCCTGCTGATGGTGGTCGGGTTCACGACGGTCACGCTGACCCTGGGCGGGCCGATCTACGACAAGGTCACCGAGCTGGTCGAGAAGGAGCTGGGCAACGACCCCGGCGAGCTCGACGAGTCGCTGATGACGTCGATGTGGCGGGCCGTCCGCCAGTCACTGGCGGTCGTGGCGGTGTCCCTGCTGGTGACGGTGTTCGTGTTCGCGATCGGTTTCATCCCGCTGGTCGGCCAGGTGGTCGGTCCGCTGCTGGCCGCCGTGCTGGGCGGGTGGCTGCTGGCGGTGGAGCTGCTGGCGAGCGCGTTCGACCGCCGGAGGCTGATGACCATCCGCGAGCGGCGCCGGTACATGGGCACCCGGCGGGCGCGGGTGCTGGGCTACGCGGTGCCGACGTACTTCCTGGTGGCGATCCCGTTCCTGGCCATCGTGGTCTTCCCCGCCGCCGTCGCGGGCGCGGTGATCCTCACCCGTGAGCTGGTCCCCACCGCGCCGCACCGGCCGGACCCCAAGGGTCCCCTGCCGGGACCGGGCGCTCCCGGCGGACCGCTTCCCGGGGGCCCCTCCTCCGGCGGTCCTTTCCCCAGCGGACACGGTCAGGGCTGACCGGAACCGGACCTTCCCGGCGCCACCAGTACCGGCCCGGACCTCGGACCGCCCCGCGCTCGCGCGCGGGGCGGTTCTGCCTACGCCGTCCCGAACCCGGCGCGGTCACGCCACCCGGAAGGGCACGCGGTCACGCCGCCGCCCCGGAACCGCGGCGCGCACGCCACGGGCCTCAGCGCAGGCCGGGGGCGCGGCGCAGCGCCGTGGAGATCATCCGCTCCACCAGGGCCGCGTAGTCCACGCCGGTGGCGGCCCACATCTGCGGGAAGGCCGACGCCGGGGTGAAGCCGGGCATGGTGTTGAGCTCGTTGACGAGGACGTCGCCGTCCTCGGTGTAGAAGAAGTCCACGCGGGCCAGGCCCTCGCACCCCATCGCCTCGAACACGTCGGCGGCCATCGCGCGCAGCCGCGCGGTGACCTCCTCGGGGATCCGGGCCGGGATGGTCAGGCTGCTCGTGGACAGGTACTTGGCCTCGAAGTCGTAGAAGTCGAAGCCGTCGGCGACGTGCACCTCGGCCGGGACGGACACGTCGGGCGTGCCGCCGTCCTCGGACTCCAGCACGCCGCACTCCAACTCGCGGCCCACGACCTGGGCCTCCACCAGCACCTTGGGGTCGTGCTCCCGGGCGGCCTCGACCGCGGCGACCACCGCGTCGGCGTCGGAGGAGTCCTCCACCTTGCTGATGCCCACGCTGCTGCCCGCGCGGGCGGGCTTGACGAACACGGTGGCGCCCAGCTCGGCCACGTCGTCCAGCACCCTCTTGCGCTCGGTGCGCCACTGGCGGTCGGTGATGGCCACGAAGTCGCTGGTGGGGATGCCGTTGCCGCGCAGCATGGCCTTCATGAAGACCTTGTCCATGGAGGCGGAGCTGGAGAACACCCCGGCCCCGGCGTAGCGCACGCCCATCATCTCGAACAGCCCCTGGATGGTGCCGTCCTCGCCGAAGGGTCCGTGCAGCAGCGGCAGCACCACGTCCACCCCGGCCAGGCGCTCGGGGCCCTTGACCGGGTCCACGACCATCAGCTGGCCCGCCGAGTCGAAGGGCAGCGCCAGGTCGACGCCGTCCTCGGACACCGACGGCAGCGCGCTGGTGCCCGCGTCGATGCGCAGGCTCTCGGGGTCGCCCGAGGTCAGCACCCAGTTGCCCGTACGGGTGATACCGACCGGCACGATCTCGTAGCGGTCGTGGTCGACGACGGACAGCACGCTGCCCGCGGTGACGCAGGAGATCTCGTGTTCGGAACTACGCCCGCCGAAGACGACGGCCACCCGAATCTTGCGCTGTTCGGACGACATGCTGCCTGACCCTATCTCGCCGTTGGTTGGAACCGGAGCGGGTGAGACCCCGCGGTGTGTCAGCTGTCCCCGCCGAGGGCCGCCAGGGCGTCCTCGACGAGGTCACGGGGGTCCTCCAGGCCGACGGAGAACCGCACCGCGCCCGGTGAGATGCCCGCCGCGGCCAGTTCCCGCTCACTCATGCTGCGGTGCGACGTGGAGGCGACGTGCCCGGCCAGCGTGTGCGTGCCGCCCAGCGAGGCGGCGATGGTGGCCACGCGCAGCCGGTCGGCGAAGGCCATCCCGGCCTCGCGTCCGCCGCGCGGGTGCACGGTCACGACCGCGCCGTAGCGGCCCCGGTCGAAGAGCTTGTCGGCGAGCGCCGACTGGGGGTGGGAGGCCAGCGAGGGGTGGTCGACCCGCTCCACCAGGGGGTGCCCCTCCAGGGCCGCGGCGAGGGCCGCCGCGCTCTCGCACTGGCGCTGCACCCGCAGCGGCAGCGTCTCCAGCCCCCGGTGCAGCAGGTAGGCCTCGTCGGGGGCCAGGCAGGGGCCCAGGTCCACGCGCGCGGAGCGGATGCGCCCGATCAGGTCGGGCGAGGCCACGGCCACGCCGCCGGTGGTGTCGCTGTGGCCTCCGATGTACTTGGTGGCCGAGTGCACGACCACGTCGGCGCCGTGCTCCAGCGGGCGGCACACGGCCGGGGAGGCGAAGGTGGAGTCCACCACCAGGGCGGCGCCGGCCTCGTGGGAGATCCGTGCCAGCTCGGGCAGGTCGGAGACGGTCATGGTGGGGTTGGACAGCGTCTCGGTGAACACCATCCGGGTGTCGGGTCCCACGGCGGCGCGCACGGCATCCGGGTCGGTGATGTCCACGAAGTCGGTGCGCACGCCGAACCGGCGCAGCAGCCGGTCCAGCAGCGAGTGGGTGTTGCCGTAGATGGACCGCGAGGCCACCACGTGCGACCCGGCCTCGGTCAGCGCCATGAACACCGTGCTGAGCGCGCCCATGCCCGAGGAGAAGGCCTGTCCGCGCACCGGCTCCGGCACCCCGGCGCCCTCCAGGGCCGCGACGGCGTCGGCGAACGCGTCCACGGTGGGACTGTCGATGCGCGCGTAGGAGTAGCCCGGACGGGTGCCCGCCAGCACGTCCGCGTACTCCTGGGAGGTGTCGAACGCGTAGGTGGTGGCCCGGTGGACGGGCATGCGCATCGGGCGCTCGGCGGGAACCGGCGCCTGCGGGAGGGAGACCGCCCGCGTGTACTCGCCCTCGGTCCCGGCGCCCGCCGCGGACCCTGGTGTGTGTGACATCGTGCTCGCTCTCAGACCCCGTAGCGCTCGGGCTTGGCGCTGCGCGCCATAAAGGCGGCGAGCGCCTCGGCCGGGCTCAGGTCGTGGTGCATCATCTTGACGACGGCCTCGGTGATCGGCAGGTCGACCCCGTGGGCCCATCCGAGTTCCAGGACGGACTCGGAGGACTTGACCCCCTCGGCCGTCTGCTTGGTCTCCGCGACGACCTGTTCGAGGGTCTTGCCAGCGCCCAGTTTCTCACCGAAGGTCCGGTTCCGCGACAGCGGCGACGAGCATGTCGCGACCAGGTCGCCCATCCCGGCCAGGCCGGACAGGGTGTGCTCGTCCGCGCCCAGGGCCACCGCCAGGCGCGTGGTCTCGGCCAGGCCGCGGGTGATGAGGGACGCCTTGGTGTTGTCCCCGAAGCCCATGCCCTCGGCCACGCCGACGGCCAGGCCGATCACGTTCTTCATCGCGCCGCCGATCTCCACCCCGACCAGGTCGGTGCTGGTGTAGGGGCGGAAGTAGGCCGACTTGAACAGGCTCTGGAGCCGTACGGCCGTCGGCTCGTGGGGGCAGGCGACCACGGCGGTGGCGGGCTGGCGCTCGGCGATCTCGCGGGCCAGGTTGGGGCCCGACACGACCGCGATGCGCTCCTCGGAGTACTCCAGGACCTCGGCGATGATCTGGCTCACCCGCATGCGGGTGCCCAGTTCCACACCCTTCATGAGGCTGACGACCACCGCGTCCTCGCGCAGGTGGGGACGCCAGTCCACGAGGTTGGCCCGCAGCGTCTGCGAGGGCACCGCCAGCACCACCACGTCGGCCTCCGCCAGCGCCTTGGGGGCGTCGGTGGTGGCCCGCAGGCGCGGGTTGAGGGCGATCCCGGGGAAGTAGTCGGGGTTCTCGGAGGTCTCGTTGACCGCGTCGACCACCGAGGCCCGCCGCCCCCACAGGACCACCTCGACGGCGGGGCCGTCCGGATGGCGCTCCCCGGCCAGGTCGGCCGCGTCCGCGATGATGTTCGCGAACACGGTGCCCCACGAGCCCGCGCCGAGAACGGCGATCCTCACGTCGTCGCTACCCATCGGCTCCGTCATGCCCCCGCGCTGTTCTTGCCGTTCTCGCTCTTCGCCCCGGCCTCGTCGTCGGCCGGCGCCGTGCTGTCCGCCGCGGCGGCCGTGCCGCCCTCCACGGGGGGCCGCTCCTTACTCCCGGCGGTCGCGGCCCGCGCCTTCCTGGGGTCGTAGGGGACCGCGGGCGGCTCCTCGCCGCGGATCCGCGCCTGGAGGCCGGTGATGTCGGCCATGATCGCCTCGGTGGCCTCCCGCAGGACCGTGCCGGTCAGCGGCTGGTCCCGGAACCGGGACAGGTCCACCGGCGGTCCGGCCCGGAACTCCACGCGCTTGCGCGGGAACAGCCTGACCTTCTTGGTGCCGTAGGGCATGATGTGCTGCTCGCCCCAGTGCGCCACCGGGACCACGGGCACGCCCGTGGTGAGGGCCAGGCGCGCCACGCCGGTCTTGGCGGTCATCGGCCACAGGTTCGGGTCCCGGGTGCAGGTGCCCTCGGGGTAGAAGATCACCGACGCGCCGTCGCGGGTGAGGGCCAGCTCGGCCTCGTGGAGCGCCTTGACGGCGTCGGTGCTGCCGCGCTTGACGGGGATCTGGCCGGTGCTCCTGGCCACCGCGCTCACCACGGGGATGCGCATGACCCCCTCCTTCATGGTGAAGGTCGGCCAGCGCCGGGCGCCGATGTAGAGGAAGTGGGCGACCGTCAGCGGGTCCGCCAGGGACAGGTGGTTGAGGGCGATGATCGCGCCGCCCCTGTCCGGGACGTGCTCGGTGCCCTTCCAGTCCGGCTTGGTCACGAACCACAGGACGAACCGGACGATCCGGGAGACGACCGCCTTCACCCACCGGGATTCTCGTTGCTTGGCCACGGGACTCCTCACTCCATCGCTCCAGGCCCGTCGAGGCCACACAGCACAACCGATTCAGTCTAGGGCGTGTTCGGTGGGTGCCGCCCGTCGCGCCGTGGGCGCCGTCCGCGGACCCCGGGCGCGCGGCCGCGGTGAACGGCGGGGCCCGGGTCGGGGATCCCGCGCGGCCCCGCCGGGCGGCGCCGACGACTCCTCCCCGAACGCCTACCCTCGTCACTGTCGTGCCGTACCGACGTTCCGGGGGGACCGTGACCGGTTGTGGAGAACGGAGCGGGGCGCCGCGCCCCGGGGCGCGCTGGTCCCTGGTCGTCCCAGTGAAGCACCTCGGCCGCGCCAAGTCGCGACTGGCCCCGGCCGCGGGGGGCCGCCGCGAGGACCTGGCGCTGGCCATCGCCTGCGACACGGTGGCCGCTGCGCGGGCCTGCCCCGGAGTGGCGGCGGTGTTCGCGGTGACCGAGGACCCGCGCGCGGGCGCCGAACTGGCCCGGCTGGGCGCGGTGGTGGTGGGCGGCGAGCCCGGCACGGGACTGAACCCGGCGCTGGAGCACGGGGCGGCCGTCGCGCGGCGGCGCCTGCCCGCGCTCGGGGTGTGCGCCCTGTCCGCCGACCTGCCCGCGCTGCGCCCCGAGGAGCTGGAGCGGGTCCTGGCGGCGGCGGCCGGGCACGGCCGCTCCTTCCTGCCGGACGCCCCCGGCGTGGGCACGACGCTGTTCGCCGCCGCGCCCGGGCACCCGTTCACCCCGGCCTTCGAGGGGCCCTCGCGGGCCCGCCACCTGTCCGGGGGCGCCAGGGAGCTGGTGGTCCCGGACGTGGCGTCGGTGCGGCGCGACGTGGACACGTTCGAGGACCTGCGCGCCGCGGTGGCGCTGGGCGTGGGTCCCAGGACGCGCGGGCTGTGGGAGCTCGTGGACGGCGGCCTGTGCCCGCAGAACGCGCCCTGAGCCCCCTCTGAGGCCCTTCCGCGCCTTCTCCTGGGTCCTCATGCGGCCCAGGAGCCCCACGAGCCCTCAGAAGCCCCGGAAAAGCGTTCCGCCCGGGCCCCTCGAAGGGGACCCGGGCGGACGGACCCGTCGCCGTGTGGTGGCGGGTTACTTCTTGTCGCCGTTGACCAGAGCCTTGAAGTCAGCGCCAGCGCGGAACTTCGGTACGAAGCTCGCGGGGACGTTGATGGTGGCTCCGGTGGCGGGGTTGCGGGCCGTACGGGCCGCGCGCTCGGACTTCTCGAAAACGCCGAAGCCGGTGATGGCGACCTTGTCGCCCGACGCCACGGTGGCCTGAATGGTCTCAAGCACAGCGTTGACCGCTTCGGTCGCGGTCTTCTTGTCTCCGAGTCGATCGGAGATCGCGTCGATCAGGTCACGCTTGTTCATAAGGTTCCTCCGGTTCCCCCTTGCTCGCACGAAATTAGGGGAAGCAGAGGCCCTTACACAAATACAAACGCCTACGGGCAGGGCGTGTCGGGTCCATCCCCACCTGCGCGGCAGCTTCTTCGGGGCTCCGGTCCAGACCGGAGCCACCTCTGACTTCAGTCCCTTTTGACCCCTTCTGCGAGCCTCAAATGCCTACGTATAACCGGATTCCGGGCATGAGACACGCTGAGCTTAAGGACGGAAGACCCGTAAGCAGGCACTCACAGCGCGTAAAGGTAAAATCTTTCTGGGCCGGGGGTGTCCTGCGTCACACGGAGCCCGAATCCCCGGCCCAGAAGTCGATCCGTGTCTAGAGGGTCACCGGCAGCCAGGGCTTGCGGGTGCCCTCGAACTTCCCGACCTCGTCCGTGTGGCGCAGGGTCAGCGCGATGTCGTCCAGACCCTCCAGCAGCCGCCAGCGGGTGTAGTCGTCCAGCTCGAAGGGCTCCCGCACGTCCGCGGCCGGGACCCGCACCTCGCGCTCGACGAGGTCCACGGTCACCTCGGTGGCGGGGTCGGCCTCGACGGCCGCCCAGACCCGGTCGATGACCTCCTGCTCCAGCAGGACCGTCAGCAGGCCGCCCTTGAGCGAGTTGCCGCGGAAGATGTCGGCGAAGCGCGAGGACAGCACGGTCTTGAAGCCGTAGTCCTGGAGCGCCCACACGGCGTGCTCGCGCGAGGAGCCCGTGCCGAAGTCCGGCCCGGCCACCAGCACGGACGCGCCCTGGTACTCGGGGCGGTTGAGGACGAAGTCGGGGTCGGACTTGCGCCACTCGGCGAACAGGCCGTCCTCGAAGCCGGTCCGGCTGACCCGCTTGAGGTAGACGGCCGGGATGATCTGGTCGGTGTCGACGTTGCTCGCGCGCAGCGGCACGGCCCGACCGGTGTGGACGTCGAACTTCTCCATGAGAGGTCTCTCCTAACGGGGCGCGCTAGAGGGCGGCCAGGTCGGCGGGCGAGGACAGGGTGCCGCGCACCGCGGTGGCGGCGGCGACCTGCGGCGACACCAGGTGGGTGCGTCCGCCGCGGCCCTGGCGGCCCTCGAAGTTGCGGTTGGAGGTGGAGGCGCTGCGCTCGCCGGGCTTGAGCTGGTCGGGGTTCATGCCCAGGCACATCGAGCAGCCCGCCTCGCGCCACTCGGCGCCGGCCTCCTCGAAGACCCGGCCCAGGCCCTCCTCGTTGGCCTGCTCCTTGACGCGCATGGAGCCGGGGACGACGAGCATGCGCACGCCCTCGGCCACCCTGCGGCCGCGAATGATCTCGGCGGCGGTGCGCAGGTCCTCGATGCGGCCGTTGGTGCACGAGCCCAGGAAGACGGTGTCCACCCTCACCTCGCGCATCGGCGTCCCGGCCTTGAGGTCCATGTAGGCCAGGGCCTTCTCGGCGGCGGCGCGGGCGGAGGGGTCCTCGAACGAGGCGGGGTCGGGCACGGAGGCGTCCAGCGGCACGCCCTGACCGGGGTTGGTGCCCCAGGTGACGAACGGGCTGAGCTCGTCGGCGTCCAGCACGACCTCGGCGTCGAAGACCGCGCCCTCGTCGGTGCGCAGGCTCTTCCAGTGCTCGACCGCGGCGTCGAAGTCCTCGCCCTGCGGCGCGTGCGCCCGACCCCGGATGTAGTCGAACGTGGTCTGGTCCGGGGCGATCATCCCGGCGCGGGCGCCCGCCTCGATGGACATGTTGCACACGGTCATGCGGGCTTCCATGGACAGGGCCTCGATGGCCTCGCCCCGGTACTCGATGACGTAGCCCTGGCCGCCGCCGGTGCCGATCTTGGCGATGACCGCGAGGATGACGTCCTTGGCGGACACCCCAGGCCGCAGCGTGCCGTTCACGGTGACGGCCATCGTCCTGAAAGGGGCCATCGGCAGGGTCTGGGTGGCCAGGACGTGCTCGACCTGGCTGGTGCCGATGCCGAACGCCAGGGCGCCGAACGCGCCGTGGGTGCTGGTGTGGCTGTCACCGCAGACGATGGTCATGCCCGGCTGGGTCAGGCCCAGCTGGGGTCCGACCACGTGCACCACGCCCTGCTCGATGTCGCCCATCGGGTGCAGCCGCACGCCGAAGTCGGAGCAGTTCTTGCGCAGCGTCTCGACCTGCTTGCGGGAGACCGGATCGGCGATGGGGGCCAGCAGGTCCTGGGTGGGGACGTTGTGGTCCTCGGTGGCGATGGTCAGGTCCGGGCGGCGCACGGACCGGCCCGCCAGGCGCAGGCCCTCGAAGGCCTGCGGGCTGGTCACCTCGTGGACGAGGTGGAGGTCGATGTAGAGCAGGTCCGGCTCGCCGTCGGCACGTCGGACGACGTGCTCCTCCCAGACCTTCTCGGCCATCGTGCGTGCCATGGGCGATCGCCTCTCTCGTTGTCGTCTCGGGCGCGTCTCGTGTGGAGCCCTGCGCGGACTGCGGCCTGACTTGCATTCCATATTTCGAGACGGCAATATCAAGCCATGGACAACTCTAGCTCATCCAGCGGCGTCGGTGTCCTGGACAAGACCATGTCCGTCCTCGACGCCCTGGAGTCGGGACCGGCGTCCCTGGCCCAGTTGGTACAGATCACCGGTCTGGCCCGGCCGACGGCCCACCGGCTGGCGGTGGCGCTGGAGCGCCACCGCATGGTCACCCGCGACAGCCAGGGGCGCTTCGTGCTGGGCCCGCGCCTGGGTGAGCTGTCGATAGCGACCGGCGAGGACCGGCTGCTGGCCGTGGCCTCCCCCGTCCTGGTGCAGCTGCGCGACCTGACCGGGGAGAGCGCGCAGCTCTACCGCCGCCAGGGGGACCTGCGGGTGTGCGTGGCCGCCTCCGAGCGCAGCAGCGGGCTGCGCGACACGGTGCCGGTCGGCAGCGAGCTGCCCATGAACGCCGGTTCGGCCGCCCAGGTGCTGCTGGCCTGGGAGGACTCCGACCGGATCCGCCGCTCCCTGCTGGGAGCGCGGTTCACGGCGGCCAGCCTGGCCCAGGTGCGCCGCCGCCGGTGGGCCCAGAGCGTCGCCGAGCGCGAGCAGGGCGTGGCGTCGGTGTCCGCGCCGGTGTCGGGCCCCGGCGGGCGCGTGATCGCCGCCGTGTCGGTGTCGGGCCCCATAGAGCGCCTGACCCGCTCCCCCGGCCGCATCCACTCCCAGGCGGTCCTGTCGGCGGCGGAGAAGATCAGCGAGTCCCTGCACAGCTACGAGGGCGCGCACTCGTGAACCGGCCGGAAACGTTGCTGGTGTGAAACAAGGGGCTCTGACCTGCGATGATCTTGTACTTATAGCGAGGTTCGACGGTCGAGACTCGCTATAAGTACAAGATCACGGCGGACCGGGCGGGCCAGGTGAGCCCTTGTGGGCACGGCTGGCCGCCCGGGGGCCCGGGCTCAGGCCCCGACGAGGTCCATCGGCGACCGCGCGGTGATGGGCGCGGTCTTGGTGGACGCGCCCTCCGACGCGACGGTGAACTCGCTCTCGGGCGACAGGGCGATCATCCCCAGCCAGTCGCGCACGGTCATCCCGGGCACCAGCTCGGTCGCGTCGCCGCGTTCGCCCTCCCCGTCGACCATGACCAGGGCGTGGATGCGGTTGGTCACCGTGGCGAGCACGACCGGGTGCTCGAACGCCTCCAGCCTGCGGAAGACGTCCACCGCCTCGTCGCGGGGCGAGCAGACCAGGACCGTGTAGCGGCCGCGGGCGTCGCGCACCCGCGGGTTCTTCACCAGGTAGTGGATGAACTCGCGCGTGGTGCGGGCGTGCGCGGCCAGCAGCCGGGCCACCCGGCGCGCGTCGGGGCTGTTCACGTGGCGGACCAGGGCGAGCTCGACCTTGCGCGAGGTCTGGAGCAGCCAGTCGATCTCGGTCATCTCCGTCCGCGTGGGCCGCAGCTGGCCGTCGTCCAGACCGATCCCGCGCAGCCACGCGTTGACCTCCGACCACAGCCACACCAGGGAGCGGCCCACGGCCGCCTCCGGCGCGGGGAAGGAGACTCCGTCGTGCCGCTGCCCGCGGACCCACTGGTCGACGTTCTGCCTGCTCCGGCCGGTGATCTCGGCGATGTCGGAGACCCCGACGAGCTCCCTGTCGAGG
The DNA here is from genome assembly GCA_000340945.1 of Nocardiopsis synnemataformans DSM 44143. Lineage (GTDB taxonomy): Bacteria > Actinomycetota > Actinomycetes > Streptosporangiales > Streptosporangiaceae > Nocardiopsis > Nocardiopsis synnemataformans. Next base: position 52,084 of record ANAW01000169.1, read on the forward strand.
CGGACCACCCGCACACCGGGCACCGTCACGTGAACGCGCTCCACCAGCGACCTGGCCGCCGTGACCGCGTCCGGGCCGAGCGCGGCCACGGACAGGCGCGGGGAACCGTGCCAGGAGGAGACGACGGCGTCGAAGCTCTCGCTGAGGGTCTGGACGGTGTCGTGGTCGTCCAGGTCGAACCCGTCCACGACGAAGACGAACTCGTACTCGGCCATCGGCCTCGCCTTCCTCCGGAGCGTCCTCCGGTGTGCGCCGGGCTACCGGCCGCGGTCAACGGCCGCCGCGGCCCGGAGACCGCCGGGCGCCGCCCATCCGTTGGCAAACGTCAACACGAGGATACCCGGAACGGCCGGACCCCACCACGGGCGGCCCCCGCCGGAACCGACTCCGACCGGAGCGGGCTCACTCGCGGGCCCCGCCCGCGCCCCGCCTGGGGTCGTCCGGGGGCATCGGGCAGCGACGCGCCTCCTGCCGGATGCGGCGCGCGGCCCGGCCGGAGTTGCGCGGCGTCCCGGGGACCTGGATGCGGGTACAGCCGCAGTCGCAGTACAGGCGTCCCCAGTGCCCCTCCTGCCTCAGCACCCATCCCTGTTCGCACAGGTCCTTGAGGACCTCGCGGAGCTCCTTGTCCTGGTGGTTGCCGGGACCGAGCTCACGGCCGGTCACGGCGCGTCCGGAGGCGCCGGTCCGGTCCGGGCGGCTGGGGAGGGGTGGTCGCTCTTCATACGCTCCGACAGGGGTTGGGCGGCCGGGGGACTGCGCCCGCCCAGTATCCCAGGGGCGCGGCACCGCCGCGGATCCGCCCTCCGCGGCCCGGAGGGCCTCCGGGGCCACGGAGAAACACGAAAGGCCCCATCCTCGTGGATGGAGCCTCACCTGCTGGTACCCCCGAGCGGATTCGAACCGCCGTTACCGCCTTGAGAGGGCGGCGTCCTAGGCCACTAGACGACGGGGGCCGGACTGGTCTGGGCGGATCCCGTACTACGATACCCGCCCGAACCGGACACCGGTGGCGTGCACCGGCCAGAAAGAAGGCCCCCACGTGGTGGGAGCCTCTCCCCTGCGTACCCCCGAGCGGATTCGAACCGCCGTTACCGCCTTGAGAGGGCGGCGTCCTAGGCCACTAGACGACGGGGGCCTGCTTGTCGGGTCTACGACCCGTCTGGTCGGCGGATGACCGCTGACCGGAGCTGGGATACCAGGACTCGAACCTAGACTAACTGAACCAGAATCAGTCGTGCTGCCGATTACACCATATCCCAATGCTTTGGGAGGACCCGGTCCGCTTTCGCTTCCCCGTCCCCCTCGGCGACGTGGACAACTCTAGCGGACATTCGGAGTACTCGCGAACCGGAATCGGGGCGGCCGGGCTGTGGCTCCGGCCACCCCGCCCGCCTCAGGACCCGGCGGAGTCCTCCTGTGCGTCCAGCTTCGCCAGGGCCGCGGCCAGCCGCTCCCGGACGCGTTCGCGTCCGAGCAGTTCCAGCGACTCGAACAGCGGCAGGCCGACGGTGCGGCCGGTGACCGCGACGCGCACCGGGGCCTGCGCCTTGCCCAGCTTCAGGCCCAGCGAGGCGCCGGCCTCCTCGGTGGCGGTCTTGAGGTCCTCGGCGGCCCACGGCAGCTCCGGGTCGGCGAAGCGCGCCAGGGCGGCCTGGAGCATCTCCCGCCCCACGCCCGGCTTCATGGCCTTGGCCCAGCTCTTCTCGTCCTCCACCGGCTCGCGGAGGAAGAGGAAGTCCACGTTCGGCACGATCTCGCTGAGCACCGCCACGCGGCTCTGCGCGAGCGGGGCGACGGCGGCGAAGACCGCCGGGTCGTAGTCGGCCGGGTCCCACGGGGCCGCGTCGCCGGTCAGCCACGGCTGGCAGCGCTCGGCGAACTCGTCGGCGGAGAGCTCGCGGATGTACTCGCCGTTGAAGGCGCGCAGCTTCTTCTCGTCGAAGAAGGCGCTGGAGCTGTTGACGTCCTCCACCCGGAACAGCGGCTGCATCTGCGACCACGGCATGATCTCGCGGTCGTCGCCCGGCGCCCAGCCCAGCAGCATGAGGTAGTTGACCATCGCCTCCGGCAGGTAGCCCTCCTCCTGGTAGGACTCCAGGGCGACCTTGTCGCGGCGCTTGGAGAGCTTCTTGCGCTGCTCGTTGACGATGACCGGCAGGTGCGCCCACACCGGCGGGGTCAGCCCCAGCGCCTCCCACAGCAGCTGCTGCTTGGGGGTGTTGGACAGGTGCTCCTCGCCGCGGACGACGTGGGTGATGCGCATCTCGACGTCGTCGACGACGTTGGCCAGCACGAACAGCGGCGAGCCGTCGGCGCGGGCGATCACGAAGTCCTCGATGGCGGAGTGCTCGAACTCCACGCGGCCGCGGATCCGGTCCTCCACGACGGTGGGGCCGCCCTCGGGCACGCGGAAGCGCAGGGCCCGGCCCGGCCCGGGCGCCAGGTTCCGGTCGCGGCAGAACCCGTCGTAGCCCAGGTTGGGGTTGTCGCGCCGCTCCTGCACCTGTTCGCGGGTGCAGTCGCAGTAGTAGGCGCGGCCGTTCTTGTACAGCTCCTGCGCGGTCTCGCGGTGCTTGTCCGCGTACTCCGACTGGAAGTAGGGGCCCTCGAAGTGCGGGTCGTCCTCGCCGATGCCGAGCCAGGCCAGCGCGCGGATGATGCCCTCGGTCCACTCGGGGCGGTTGCGTGCGGCGTCGGTGTCCTCGACGCGCAGCACCATGCGGCCCTCGGGCCGCTGCTGTGCCAGCGCCCAGTTGAACAGCGCGGAGCGCGCGCCGCCGACGTGGAACATGCCCGTGGGGGACGGGGCGAAGCGGGTACGAATCGAAGTCTCAGTCACGCGCCCAGGGTATCCGCGCCGGGCGGGGGCCCGGGGAAACCCGCTGGTCCCCGCCGCGTGCACGGGACCGTTCCCAAGCCGGGAGCCGGGAGGCGGACCGGGGCGGTGGTCGGCGCTCCCGCTCCGCCTCACCCCCCGGCGGAGGCCGTGGGCAGCGGGCGCGGGTAGGCGCGGCCGATCCCGTAGCCCTCCGCGAGGGCGTCGGCGAAGGCCGCGGCGATCTTGACCTCCCCGCGCGCGTTGGGGTGGGTGCCGTCGTAGGTGTCGGCGGCCACGTCCCAGTCCTCACCGCCCGCGACGTCCAGGCTGATCACCGGCGAGCGCTCCGTGGACATGTCGGCGGCGACCTCGCGGATCAGGACGTTGTAGGCGTACACGCGCAGGGCGAAGCCCTCGTCGGACTCGGCCAGGGCGATGGGCAGCGTCTCGGCGAGCACGACGCGCAGGTGCGGGTTCGCCTCGCGCGCCGCCTCCACGTAGCCGCGCAGCCGGTACTCCATCTCCTCCATCGTGACCGGCCACAGCAGGTCGTTCACGCCGAGCATGACGCACAGCACGTCCGGGCGGTGGACGCGGACGTCCTCCCGGATGGAGGAGGAGGCGTCGCGGAGGGTGCGGCCCCACAGGGCGTTGTGGTCCTGGTCGAAGTCGGGGTCCCGGTACTCGGCGGTGTCCGGGTCGCCGTCCGCGCCGGGCCAGACGACGCCGTCCTCCGGCAGCGGCTCGTCGGGACCGGGTGCGGAGGGGCCCGCCCCGGGAGCTCCCCCGTCGGCGCCGCCCTGCTCCGCGCCGTCCTCCTGGTAGTCCTCGGCGGGGTCGCCGTCCGGGCTCGGCGTCGCCTCGTCCTCGGTGGTGGGGACCGGCAGGATCATGTCGCGGGACGCGGGGTCGCTGTAGGGGCCGACGAACTCCAGTCCCTCCACGTGCGGGGAGAGGTGGTTCCACAGGTGGTAGCGCCAGGTCCGGTCGCCGTTGGCGCCCTGGGTCATCGAGTCGCCCGCCAACATGACGCGGCGCGGTTCACTCACGGTTCCCCCTGTCGGTGTGCCGGTGCCGCCCCCGCCGTCGTCGGTGCGCGCGGTCGTCCAGTAGGCGGTCCCCGCGACCAGGAGCACGAGGGCGAGCGCGCCGGCGAGGGCGAGTAGGCCGGTGCGGCGGCGTCGGGGGATGGTCAACGGACTGCCTTCCACTCGTGCGCGGGCCGGCGGCGCGGGCGCCGCCGGCCCCCTCGGCCCGCACGCGGGGTCCGCGCGCGGAACGGAGAACCCTCAGTCGCGGGCCACCACGCGGTTGGTGATGGTGCCCAGCCGCTCCACCGTCACCGCGACTTCCTGGCCGACCTCGACCGGGCCCACCCCGGCGGGGGTGCCGGTGAGGACCACGTCACCGGGGAGCAGCGTCATGAAGGAGGTGACGTAGGCGATAATGCCCGGGATGTCGTGGATGAACTGCGACGTGCGCCCGTCCTGGCGGGTCTGGCCGTCCACGGTGGTGGTGACGGCCAGGTCCTGCGCCTCCTCGATGCTCATCCCGGTGGTGATCCAGGGCCCGATGGGGCAGAAGGAGTCGAAGCCCTTGGCCCGCGTCCACTGCTTGTCCTTCTTCTGGAGGTCGCGGGCGGTGACGTCGTTGGCGACGGTGTAGCCGAAGATGACGTCCTTGGCGCGCTCGCGCGGCACCTCGCGGCAGGGGCGGGAGATGACGATGGCCAGCTCGCCCTCGTAGTCCACCCGCTCGGAGACGGCGGGGCGGAAGATCGGGTCGTGGGGCCCGGTCACGGCGGTGGAGGGCTTGAGGAAGACGACGGGCTCGTCGGTGGACTCCCCCGTGACGTCCTTCATCTCCGCGACGTGGTCCGCGTAGTTCTTGCCGATGCAGACCACCTTGGTCGGCAGCACCGGTGACAGCAGCCGGACGTCGGAGAGCTTGGCCCGCTCTCCGGTCAGCTGGATGTCGCCGATGAGGGGGTGGCCGCTCAGCCGGGCGACGAACTCCTCCCCGGTGTCGGAATCCTTCTCTACCAGGCCGAATCCGACCTCGTCACCGGACGCGAACCGCGCGATGCGCACCTGATGCCTCCCAGCAGCCCTGTTGTCTCGCTTGCGGTTGAAGGGTATCGGCGCGGCGGGCGGCCGGGAGCGGACGGGACCCGTCCGGGGGGAGTCGAAGACCACATCACGACCACGTCCCGGACGGTACGAAAGCACACGGGAGCCCCGAAAGGGCACAGGACGTTCCATGCCCTCCCACACCTGGCCTTCCCGGACACTGCCTTGGCCTTTCCTTGGGGCGAACTCTGGCATGCTGGGTCCGTCGTCCGCCGTCGAGAGGCTGATTCCCGTGCCCACGCCCGCTTCGCCCAGGGGTCGTCCCCGTGCCCGGCACCGCAAGCGCCGCCGGTACCCGATGGGTCTGGCGCTGGGTCTGTGCCTGGTCTCCGGGGCCTCCACCGTGCTCATGGTGAGCGTGCCCGGGTACGGGCCCGACCTCGGCGACCCCGCCGAGACCTCCGCGTCCGGACCGGTCGGCGACGGGGTTCCCGAGGGGGGCGGCGGCCGGCGCACCTCCGTGGAGGACCGGGACTCGGCGGACGGGGCCGCCGCCGCCGAACCGGAGTCCTCCGCCGACCCCGGTGAGCGGGCCGAGGAGGAAGAGGCGCCGCCGCTGCTCCGCTCCGTGGAGGAGGAGGTCGAGAGCGCCGACGGCGAGTTCTCCGTGCTGGAGGGCGAGAGCGACGTCATGGGCGACGGCCCGGTGACCACCTTCGCCGTGGAGGTCGAGGAGGGCCTGCCCGGGGAGTCCGAGGACTTCGCGGCCGCCGTGGAGGAGATTCTGGGCGACCCGCGCAGCTGGGGGGACGACGGCGAGCGCGCCATGCAGCGGGTGGACGGCGACGACGCCGACGTCCGCGTGCTGCTGGCGGCGCCGGAGACCGTGGACCGGCTGTGCGCCCCGCTGAACACCGACGGGTACGTGTCCTGCGCGAACGGGAACCGGGCGATCATCAACCAGAACCGCTGGGTGTCGGGCGTCCCCCACTTCGAGGACGACCTGGAGACCTACCGGATCTACCTGATCAACCACGAGGTGGGCCACACCCTGGGCCACGGCCACGTGGACTGCCCCGGCGAGGGCGAACCGGCCCCGGTGATGCAGCAGCAGACCCTGGGCCTCCAGGGGTGCGAGCCCAACGGCTGGGTGCACCCCGAGTACGACCCCGAGGACTGAGGACCCCGCCCGGGGTCGGGAGCGGTGCGAGGGGGCGGCGGTTGCCGCCCCCTCGCGCGCTGTCCGGTCCCCCGGGAGCCGGAGCGCTCCGGCTCCCGGGAGGAGCCGCCGGTCAGCCCTGCGGGTAGCCCTGGCGGAGGAGCCCGTAGGTGACGGCCTGTTCGAGGGCGACCCAGGACGCGTCGACGACGTTGGGTCCCACGCCGACCGTGGTCCACTCCCCCGACCCGTCGCTGAAGGTGATGAGGATGCGGGTGATGGCGTTGGTGCCGGAGCTGCCCTCCAGGATGCGGACCTTGTAGTCGGTCAGCTCCAGTCCGGCCAGCGCGGTGTACACGCTCTCCATGGCGCTGCGCAGCGCCCGGTCCAGGGCGTTGACGGGGCCGTTGCCCTCCGCGGTGGCGATCACGCGCTCGCCCTTGACCCGCAGCTTGACGGTGGCCTCGGTCAGGCTCTCGTAGTCGCTGGACAGGGGGCTGGAGCCGACCCGGGGGCGGCGTTCGGTGATGACGCGCCAGGACTCGGTGTCGAAGTAGCGGACCGGCTGCCCCAGCTCCTCGCGCAGCAGCAGGTCCAGGGAGGCGTCGGCGGCCTCGAAGCTGTAGCCCGACAGTTCCAGGCCCTTGACCCGCTCCACGACCCGCCCCGACAGCGCGCGGTCGCCGGACAGGTCCAGGCCCAGTTCCCTGGCCTTGAGCTCGATGGAGGCGCGCCCGGCCATGTCGGAGACGAGCATGCGCATGGTGTTGCCGACCAGGCCGGGGTCCGTGTGCTGGTACAGGTCGGGGTCGACCTTGATCGCGGAGGCGTGCAGCCCCGCCTTGTGGGCGAAGGCCGACACCCCCACGTAGGGCTGGTGCGTGTCGGGGGCGAGGTTGACGATCTCGGCGACGGCGGTGGACACGCGGGTCATCTCGGCCAGGCAGCCCTCGGGGAGGACCTCGCGGCCGCGCTTGAGCGTGAGCGCGCCGACCACGGAGAAGAGGTTGGCGTTGCCGACCCGCTCGCCGTAGCCGTTGGCGGTGCACTGAACGTGGGTGGCGCCCGCGTCCACGGCGGCGAGGGTGTTGGCGACGGCGCAGCCGGTGTCGTCCTGGGCGTGGATGCCCAGGCGGGCGCCGGTGGCCTCGCGGACCTCGGTGACGATGCGGGTGATGTCGGTGGGGAGCATGCCCCCGTTGGTGTCGCACAGGACGACGACGTCGGCCCCGGCCCCGGCTGCTGCGCGGACCACGTCGAGCGCGTGGTCGGGGTTGTGGAGGTAGCCGTCGAAGAAGTGCTCGCAGTCCACGAACACGCGCTGGCCGTGTTCGCACAGGTGGGACACCGTGTCGGCGATCATGGCGAGGTTCTCGTCGAGGGTCGTGCGCAGTGCGCGCTCGACGTGCCGGTCGTCACTCTTGGCGACAAGGGTGACGACCGGCGCGCCGCTGTCGCGCAGTGCGGCCACCTGTGGGTCGTCGGCGGCCCGCACACCGGCACGGCGGGTCGCGCCGAACGCGGTGAGTTGCGCGTGTTCCAGCGTCAGCTCTCGTGAAGCCCGCTGGAAGAACTCGGTGTCCTTGGGGTTCGCCCCCGGCCACCCTCCCTCGATGAACGCCACCCCGAAGTCGTCCAGCAGCTTCGCGATGGCCAGCTTGTCGGAGACCCGCAGGTTGATCCCCTCGCGCTGGGCCCCGTCGCGCAGCGTGGTGTCGAAGACGTGGAAACTGTCGTCCCTCATGGGTGGAACTCCCGAAGGTGGATGCTGTGGTGTGGCCGACCGGGCCCCGCCAACAAAAAAGACCCCTCGTGGACACGAGAGGTCAGCGCGCTGGCGGCGTCCGATGGTCAGCCAGCGCGCCTCACGATAATGAGCACCTGAGACGGCATGAGGTCAGTGTGCCACACGGTGGCGGAGTTCTCGGTGCTCAACGGCAGATTGTCCCATCATTCGAGACGGCGGTTTCTCACACCGGACATAACCGGTGCTCGTCCGCCTCCTGCCCCGGCCCGTCCGGAGCCTTCCGCGCGGGCCGCCCCGGGGAGGACGGCCCGCCGGGGTCACGCTAGAACCGGGTGATCCAGTCGTGCTTGTCGGCGCGCAGGCCCGTCTGGATGCCCACCAGCTCCTCGCGCAGGCGCATGGTGACCGGGCCCGGGGTGCCGTCGCCGACGGTGAACTCGCCGTCGTCGCCCTTCACCCGGCCGACGGGGGTGATCACGGCCGCGGTGCCGCAGGCGAACACCTCGGTGAGCTCGCCGGACTCGGCCGCCTCGCGCCACTCGTCGGTGGAGATCGGCGCCTCCTCGGCCGGGATGCCCAGGTCGGGGGCCAGGGTCAGCAGCGACTCGCGGGTGATGCCCGGCAGCAGGGTCCCGGTCAGCGGGGGCGTGCGCAGCCGCGCGTTCTCACCCGAGCCGAACACGAACCACAGGTTCATGCCGCCCATCTCCTCGACCCAGCGGTGCTCGCGGGCGTCGAGCCAGACCACCTGGTCACAGCCCTGCTCCACCGCCTGCGCCTGGGCGAGGAAGCTCGCCGCGTAGTTGCCCGCGAACTTGGCCGCGCCCGTGCCGCCCGGCGCGGCGCGCGTGTAGTCCCTGGACAGCCACACCGTCACCGGCTGGACTCCGCCCGAGAAGTAGGAGCCGACCGGCGAGGCGATCAGCAGGTAGACGTAGGAGCGGGACGGGTGGTTGACGCCGAGGCCGACGTCCGTGGCGACCATGAACGGGCGCAGGTACAGGCTGAAGCCCTCCTTGGTCGGCACCCAGTCGCCGTCGTGCTCCAGGAGGAGTTCGATGGACTTCAGGAAGAGCTCCTCGGGGAGCTCGGGCATCGCCATGCGCGCCGCGCTGCGGTTGAAGCGGGCCGCGTTGGACTCGGGGCGGAAGGAGGCGAGCGAGCCGTCGGGGTGGCGGTAGGCCTTGAGGCCCTCGAAGATCTCCTGGGCGTAGTGGAGGGCGGCGGTGGCCGGGTCCAGGCTCAGCGGACCGTACGGCTCCAGCTTCGCGTCGTGCCACCCCTTCCCCTCGGTGTAGTGGATGCTCACCATGTGGTCGGTGAACACCTGGCCGAACCCGGGACTCTCCAGCAGTGCCTCTCGCTCCTGCGGGGTCTTCCGCCTGTCGGAGAGCTGGATGTCGAACGTCAACCCGCTTGTGGTGGTGTCGTTGTTCATGTTGTCGGTGGTCCTCTCGGGTGCATCAGGCCGGCAGCATCGCCGGCCTGGAATCTAGTCTGTCTGAAGAGCGCACCCGGTGCCAGAGCAGGAGTGATGCACGCGAGGGCGGCACCGCTCGGGGAGCGGAGCCGCACGCGGACACGGCGACGGGCGCGCTCGGGAACCCGGGCGCGCCCGTCGACGGTGAAGGTGAACCGGGCCGTCAGCCGCGCCGCAGGAGGGAGGGCAGGGCTTCCGGCGTGCGCGTCAGCCCTGCTCGGCTACTCGCGCGGCGAGGTCGTCGCCGATCTGGGAGGTGGAGCGGACCGCGCCGTTCTGGGCGCGGGTCTTGAGGTCCGTGGCGACCGCGGCCTCGATCCTGCGGGCCGCCTCGGGCACTCCGAGGTGCTCCAGCATGGTCGCGGCCGAGAGCACCGTGGCGGTGGGGTCGGCCTTGCCCTGGCCCGCGATGTCGGGCGCGGAGCCGTGGACGGGCTCGAACATGCTGGGGAAGGTGTTGTCCGGGTTGATGTTGCCGCTGGCGGCCAGCCCGATGCCGCCGGTGATGGCGGCGCCGATGTCGGTGATGATGTCGCCGAAGAGGTTGTCGGTGACCACCACGTCGAAGCGGGCGGGCTGGTTGACGAAGAACATCGACGCGGCGTCGACGTGGCAGTAGTCCACGGCGACCTGCGGGTACTCGGCGCCGACCTCCCGGACCACGCGCTGCCACAGCTCACCGGCGAAGGTCAGGACGTTGTCCTTGTGGACCAGGGTGAGCTTGCGGCGGGGGCGGGAGGCGGCCTTGTCGAAGGCGTAGCGCACGACGCGCTCCACCCCGAAGCGGGTGTTGACGCTGTCCTGGGTGGCGATCTCGTGCGGGGTGCCCTTGCGCAGGACGCCCCCGGCGCCCGCGTAGGGGCCCTCGGTGCCCTCGCGGACCACCAGCATGTCGATGTCCTCGGGGCCCACACCGGCGAGCGGGCTGTCCACCCCCGGGTAGAGGCGGACGGGGCGCAGGTTGACGTAGTGGTCGAAGTCGAAGCGCAGGCGCAGCAGCAGGCCGCGCTCCAGGACGCCGCTGGGGACCGACGGGTCGCCGACGGCGCCGAGGTAGACGGCCTCGTGCCCGGCGAGCTCGGCCTCGACCGAGTCGGGCAGGGTCTCACCGGTGCGGTGCCAGAGCCTGGCGCCCAGCTCGTACTCCGTGGTCTCCACGGCGAGGTCGTGCTGGGAGGCCGCGACCTCCAGCACCTTGAGCCCTTCGGCGATGACCTCGGGACCGATCCCGTCGCCGGGAATGACCGCCAGTTTCACGGTGCGCGCTGCCATACGGACTGCCTCTGCTTCGACACGGCCCCACCGGCCGCTTCTCATATGGTGAGACCAGGGTGAACACTGAATGAGACAACCCTACCGCCCCGGCGGAGTGCGGGTGCCTCCGGCCGGGAGGTTCGCGCGACCGCCGCCGGGACCGGGCCTCAGGCCCGCCGGTTGAGGGCGTCCTGCAGGGCGCGGTTGATCTCGTCCTGGGAGTCGGGCGCGGACGGGTACTCGATCATGTCGTACATGCGATCCTCCGGATGCGTTGCGTGACCGGAGCCGGAAGCGGCGCGGCCAGGGAATGCTCTGCGGCGGTGTGCACTACGGGACCGGGGTTCGGGACGGATCGCGCCGAACGGCGGCGGAGCGCGGAACGTGGGCGACGGTGCCCACGGCGACGAGGAGCTCTCCCGGCGGGATCGACTGCCGTGGAACACCCGCACGGGCCCCGGGTGGGGGCGCTCGCGGCGCCGGGCGGCGGCATCCGGCTGTGGAACCGGTGCCGCTGACTCCTAGGACCTCAGAATATCGGATGTCCAACTATATGGCCAGGGTTTCTCAGTATGCGAGACAGCCCGGTGTCGGTGCTGGTCAGAGCCCACCCGAATCGGACCTCGGGTATGCGACACAACGTCAAAAAAGTGAAGAAAAGCCGCGAAGGGCACACGACTCACTGCGCCGCGCGCCCCCGGACAGCACGAGGGGCCGCACCGCACGCGGCGCCCGTGGACGCCGGATGCGGTGCGGCCCCTGCCACGACCACCCGGAGGGGACCCCCTGGGTCCCCTGGGACCCCTAGTCCTCCAGGTCGACCTGGCGGCTGATGTCGGCGTCGATCTCGGCGGAGATCGAGGCGAGGGTCTCGTCGGGCACCGCGGAGTCCACGGTGAGCGCGATCAGCGCCTTGCCGCCCTCCTGGTCCCGGATGACCTGCATCCCCGCGATGTTGACACCGGTGTCGCCCAGCAGGGCGCCGACCGTGCCGACCACGCCGGGGCGGTCCTCGTAGGACAGGAACACCATGTGCTCGGCCAGGCCGATCTCCATGGTGTAGTTGTTGATCTCCACCAGCTTCTCGACCTGGCGGGGACCGGTCAGGGTGCCCGAGACCGACACGCGGGTGCCGTCGGCGAGCACGCCGCGGACCGTGATGAGGTTGCGCCAGTCGGTGTTGTCGTCGCTGGTGACGAGGTTGACCTCGACGCCGCGCTCCTTGGCGAGCAGCGGGGCGTTGACGAAGGTCACGGTGTCCTCGACCACGTCGGCGAACACGCCCTTGAGGGCGGCCAGCTCCAGCACCTTGACGTCGTGCGAGGCGATCTCACCGCGCACCTCGACGTCGATGCGGCTGGCGATGGTGCCCGCCAGGGAGGTGAACACGCGGCCGAGCTTCTCGGTCAGGGGCAGGCCCGGCTTGACGTCCTCGGCCACCCCGGTGCCCTGCACGTTCACGGCGTCGGGGACGAACTCGCCGGAGAGGGCCAGCTTGACCGAGCGGGCGACCTGGGTGCCCGCCTTCTCCTGGGCCTCGGCGGTGCTGGCGCCCAGGTGGGGGGCCACGACCACGTTCTCGAACTCGAAGAGGGGGCTGTCGGTGCACGGCTCCTTGGCGAACACGTCGATGCCCGCGCCCGCCACGCGGCCGTCCTTGAGGGCCCGGTAGAGCGCGTCCTCGTCGAGGATGCCGCCGCGCGCGGCGTTGATGACGCGCACGGTGGGCTTGACCTTGCTCAGGGCCTCGTCACCGATCAGGCCCAGGGTGTCCTTGTTCTTGGGCAGGTGGATGGTGATGAAGTCCGAGCGCTCCAGCAGTTCGTCGAGCGTGGTCATCTCCACGCCGATCTGGGCCGCGCGTGCGGGCTGCACGAAGGGGTCGTAGGCGATGACCTGGGTGCCGAAGGCCGACAGGCGCTGCGCGACCAGGGCGCCGATGCGGCCGAGGCCGACGATGCCGACGGTCTTCTCGTAGAGCTCGACGCCGGTGTACTTGGAGCGCTTCCACTCGCCGTTGATCAGGGCGTTGTGCGCCGGGGCGGTGTTGCGGGCGCTGGCCAGCAGCAGGTTGATGGCCTGCTCCGCGGCGCTGATGATGTTGGAGGTGGGCGCGTTGACCACCAGGACGCCGGCCTTGGTGGCGGCCTCCACGTCCACGTTGTCCAGACCGACACCGGCCCGGGCGACCACCTGGAGGCGGGAGGCGGCGGCGATCGCCTCGGCGTCCACCTGCGTCGCGCTGCGCACGATGAGGGCGTCGACGTCGGCGAGGGCCGGCAGGAGCTGCGACCGGTCGGCGCCGTCGACGTGGCGTACCTCGAAGTCCTCCTCGAGCAGCGCGATTCCGGCGGGCGAGAGCTTTTCCGCTACGAGTACGGCGGGTTTGGGCACAACGGTTCCTTTTCGGGTGGTGCGGCCCGACCGCGCAGGTGGTGGGCGCTGCCCGGATCGGGGGTGACGGCTGGTCGAAAGTCTACCGGCGGGGTAGGGAAGCCTGACGGGGACGGGTGGCCAAGGGCCGCCCGTCCCCGCGGTTCACCGGGTCTTCCCGGGGAACCTAGGCCTTGAGCCAGCTCATCAGCGGGCGCAGTTCGGCGCCCACCTTCTCGATCTGCTCGTTCTGCTCGGCCTCGCGGCGCTTGGTGAAGGTCGGCTGCCCGGCGTCGAACTCGTCCATGAGCTCCTTGGCGTAGGAGCCGTCCTGGATCTCGCCGAGGATCTTGCGCATCTCCTGGCGGGTCTGCTCGGTGATCAGGCGCGGGCCGCGGGTGTAGCCGCCGTACTCGGCGTTGTCCGAGACCGACCAGTTCATCTTGGAGATGCCGCCCTCGTACATGAGGTCGACGATGAGCTTGAGCTCGTGCAGGCACTCGAAGTAGGCGATCTCCGGCTGGTAGCCCGCCTCGACCAGGGTGGCGAAACCGGCCTTGACCAGCTCCTCGGTGCCGCCGCAGAGCACGGCCTGCTCACCGAACAGGTCGGTCTCGGTCTCCTCGGTGAACGTCGTCCTGATGACGCCCGCCTTGGTGCCGCCGATGCCCTTGGCCCAGGACAGCGCCAGGTCCCAGGCCTGCCCGCTGGCGTCCTTCTCGACCGCGACCAGGCAGGGCACGCCGCGCCCGGCCTCGTACTGGCGGCGAACCAGGTGGCCCGGGCCCTTGGGGGCGACCATGGCCACGTCCACGCCCTCGGGCGGGGTGATGAGGCCGTAGCGGATGCTGAAGCCGTGGCCGAAGAAGAGGGCGTTGCCCGCCTCCAGGTTCGGCGCGATCTCGGCCGCGTACAGGTCCCGGTGGATGTGGTCGGGGACCAGGATCATGACGACGTCGGCCTCGCGGGTGGCCTCCGCGGGGGTGAGGACGCGCAGGCCCTCCTCCTCGGCCTTGGCCCGGCTCTTGGACCCCTCGGCGAGGCCGATCCGCACGTCCACGCCCGAGTCGCGCAGCGACAGCGCGTGCGCGTGGCCCTGGCTGCCGTAGCCGATCACGGCGACCTTCTTGCCCTGGATGAGCGAGAGGTCCGCGGCGTCGTCGTAGTACATCTGTGCTGCCACTTGGGGTTGCTCCTTGTTTCTCAGTTTCGTGGGGGACGCGGTGGGGTCCGTCCGTGCCCGGGCCCCGGGTTCACCAGCGGGCGCGGTGAACCGGAGAACACCGCTACGCGCTGCGCTCGACCGTGCGGAGGGATCGGTCGGTGATCGACCGGGGTCCGCGTCCCAGGGCGACCAGCCCTGATTTGACGAGTTCCCGGATGCCGAACGGCTCCAGGTTCCTGACCAGGGCATCGAGTTTCTCGGGGTCGCCGGTGGCCTCGATGACGACGACGTCCGGGCTGACGTCCACGACGTGCGCGCGGAACAGCTCGGCCGTCTGTAGCACGTGGGTGCGGCTGGACGCGTCGGCCTTGACCTTGACGAGCAGGAGCTCGCGCCGGACCGACGCGGTGGTGTCCATCTCCACGATCTTGACGACGTTGATCAGCTTGTTGAGCTGTTTGGTCACCTGCTCCAAGGGGTGGAGGTCGCAGTTGACCACGATTGTCATCCGGGACAGTCCTGGGTACTCGGTGTTGCTCACACTGAGCGAGTCGATGTTGAAGCCTCGACGGGAGAAGAGGGCGGAGGCGCGGGCGAGGATACCCGGGGTGTCCTCCACCAGAACGGAAAGCGTGTGACTGCTCATGGTGGTTTCGCCTGTTCCTCTTAGTCCTCGTGTTCCCAGTTCGGCGCCATGTCGCGCGCGTACTGGATGTTGTCGTTGCTGACGCCGGGACCGACCATCGGCCAGACCATGGCGTCGTGGTTGACGGTGAAGTCCACGACGACGGGGGCGTCGTTGACCGCCATGGCCTTCTCGATGGTGGCGTCGATGTCCTCGGCTCGCTCGCAGCGCAGGCCGACACAACCGTACGCCTCCGCGAGGCGGACGAAGTCGGGAATGCGGACCTTCTCGTCGCGCGGGGAGGTCTGGAGGTCGGTGTTGGAGTAGCGGCCCTCGTAGAACAGGGTCTGCCACTGGCGGACCATGCCCAGGTTGCCGTTGTTGACCACGGCGACCTTGATCGGGATGCCCTCGATCGCGCAGGTGGCCAGTTCCTGGTTGGTCATCTGGAAGCAGCCGTCGCCGTCGACCGACCACACCGTCCGGTCGGGGTCGCCGACCTTGGCGCCGAGCGCGGCGGGGACGGAGAAGCCCATGGTGCCCAGGCCGCCGGAGTTGACGAAGGAGCCGGGGCGCTCGTAGTCGATGAACTGGGCGGCCCACATCTGGTGCTGGCCCACGCCCGCGACGTAGGTGGCCTCCGGGCCGACGACCTTGCCCAGGCGCTCGATGACGGCCTGCGGGGACAGGCTGCCGTCCTCGGGGGCCTCATAGCCCTTGGGGTAGGTGTTGCGCAGGCGGTTGAGCTGCTGCCACCAGGCCTCGTAGTCGCCCTGGCGGCCCTTCTCCTGGTCGGCGCGCACGGCCACGACCAGGTCGGCGAGGACCTCGCGGCAGTCGCCGACGATGGGCACGTCGGCGTGGCGGTTCTTGGAGATCTCGGCCGGGTCGATGTCGGCGTGGACGATCTTGGCGTCGGGGGCGAAGCTGTCCAGGCGGCCGGTGACGCGGTCGTCGAAGCGCGCGCCCAGGGCGACGATGAGGTCGGCCTTCTGGAGGGCGCCGACGGCGGCGACGTCGCCGTGCATGCCGGGCATGCCCACCGACTGCGGGTGGCTGTCGGGGAAGACGCCGCGGGCCATCAGGGTGGAGACGACGGGCGCGCCGGTGAGCTCGGCCAGGACGCGCAGCTCTGCGGAGGCTCCGGCGCGCAGGACGCCGCCGCCGACGTAGAACACCGGGCGCCGTGCCTCGGCGATCATGCGGGCGGCCTCGCGGACCTGCTTGCCGTGCGGCTTGGTGACCGGGCGGTAGCCGGGCAGTTCGAGGCGCTCGGGCCAGACGAACTCGGCGGAGTTCTGCAGGGCGTCCTTGGAGATGTCGACCAGGACGGGGCCGGGGCGTCCACTGGAGGCGATGTGGAAGGCCTCGGCGACGATCCGCGGGATCTCGCGCACGTCCTTGACCAGGAAGTTGTGCTTGGTGATCGGCATGGTGATGCCGCAGATGTCGGCTTCCTGGAAGGCGTCGGTGCCGATCATCGGGGCGGCGACCTGGCCGGTGATGGCGACCATCGGGACCGAGTCCATGTGCGCGTCGGCGAGCGGGGTGACCAGGTTGGTGGCGCCGGGTCCGCTGGTGGCCATACACACCCCCGGGCGGCCGGTGGCGTAGGCGTAGCCTTCGGCGGCGTGGCCGGCCCCCTGCTCGTGGCGCATGAGGATGTGGCGCACCTTGGCCGAGTCGTAGAGCGGGTCGTAGGCCGGGAGGATGGCGCCGCCGGGAATCCCGAAGACAGTGTCAACGCCGACCTGCTCCAGCGACCTGATCAGCGATTGGGCGCCGGTCATCTGCTCGGTCATCTCAAGATCCTTCAGCGAGGGTCAGAGCGGCACGGGAGCTCTGGCCTGGTGGGTCTGACTCTGGGCCTGGTGTGGCAATAAAAAAACCCCCACCGCCGACGGCGGTTGAGGGGTGGCGCGCAGCAGAAGAAACTCAGCGGGCTGCGCGCCGACCAAGTACGAGAATCAGGGAGTTGCTCTGCACGTTCACCACATTGGCCGACGGAGAGGCCGCCCGTCAACCAGAACGACATATTGTCTCAAATATTGAGACGAGAATGTCAGAATGCGACCTCACCCGATGACACGACAACCCCGGTGAACTGGGCGGATGTTGACAAGTCACCCCGGCCGCGTGTGACACACACCGCACCGGCGGCGGCCGGGGTCCGCGGAGTGGGACGGGGCGCGCGGGGAGCGCACGCCCGTCCGCCCGTTCAGAGGAAGAGGTCCTCCGCGCTGTCGACCTTGGCCGACCGGTGGACCCAACGGTCCAGCTCTTCGAGGTCCGAGGACGCGGTGACCCGCTCGCGCGCCTCGTCGGACACCGCGATCCCCCGGGATCCCAGCACCCCCGGGATCGCCGCGATCCGGCCCTTGGCCTCGCCTGAGATCGACCGGGAGTTCGTGTTCTTGTGAGGGCATGGCGGAAAATCAACGGTCGTGTCGCCGTCTCCGCAGGCAGAAGGCGTAACGTCCGCTTGTGCCGCTCCTGTGCGGCTGTGCTTAGAGGCTGGCCCCGGCCTCGCCGCCGACGAGCGACTCCACGCCGCTCGCGGGCATGGGCCGGGCCACCAGGAACCCCTGGCCGTGGTCGCAGCCCATCGCGCGCAGCTGCTCCAGCTGCTCGGGGCGCTCGATGCCTTCGGCCACCACCTGCACGCCCAGGTCGCGACCCAGCTGGATGATCGTGTGCGTGAGCAGCGTGACCGTGTCGTCGCGGCCCAGGTCCGCCACGAACGACGGGTCGATCTTGATCGCGTCCACGCTCAGCCTGCGCAGGTGCGCCAGGGACGCGTAGCCCATCCCGTAGTCGTCGATGGCCAGTCGCACGCCGAGCTCGCGCAGCTCGCCCAGGCGCTGTACGGCCTCCCCGCCGTCGTCGAGCAGGACCTCCTCGTCGACCTCCAGGGTCAGCACCTCGGCCGGAAGCCCCGAATCGGCGAGGACCCCCGCCACCGACTCCACGAAGCGCGGAGACAGCACCTGCTTGACCGACAGGTTCACCGACAGGCCGATGTCCCAGTCCGAGACCCGCCACACCGCGACCTTCCCGCAGGCCTCGCGCAGGATCCGCTCGCCCAGCGGCACGATCAGGCCCGACTCCTCGGCCGCGCCGATGAAGCCCTCGGGTCCGACCGTCTCGCCGTCGCGGTCCCAGCGCACCAGCGCCTCCACCGAGGTCACCTGGGAGCTGCCCAGGTCCACGACGGGCTGGTACTCCAGGAAGAACTCGTCCTTGGCCAGCGCCTCGCGCAGGCGGATCTGGAGTTCCAGTCGCGAGACCACCGTGTCGTGCATGTGCGCGGCGTACACCTCCACGTGGCCCGCCCCGCGCTCCTTGGCGCGGGTCATGGCCACGTCGGCGTTGCGCAGCAGCTCGCCGCTGTCGGTGGCCGGTTCGGCGAAGGCCACGCCGATGCTGGCGGTCAGCATGATGTCCCGGTCGGCCACCGGGAACGGCTCCGAGGCGATCACCCGCCCCAGGCGCTCGGCCATGTCCACCACCCGCTGGGCCCGGGACACGTTCTCGACCAGGACCGCGAACTCGTCGCCGCCCCAACGCGCCAGGGTCGCGTCGGAGTCCACCTCGCCGCGCAGCCTGCGGGCCGCCTGGCCGAGCAGGTGGTCGCCGCGCACGTGCCCGGCGGAGTCGTTGACCGCCGTGAACCCGTCCAGGTCCAGGAAGATCACCGCGACCTCGCCCTCGGGCTCCTCGCTGATCGCCCGGTGCGCCAGGACGTCGCTGGCCCGCTCCTCCAGGTAGGCCCGGTTGGGCAGGCCGGTCACACCGTCGTGGAACGTCAGGTGCTCCACCTCGTCCTGGAGCGCCACCTGCGCGCTGATGTCGCGGGTGGTCACCAGCAGCCGGTCGGGCTCGCCGGGCTGCTCGTACAGGGACATGGTGGACTCGGTGTGCCGCCAGGTCCCGTCTGCCGCCCGCACCCGCAGCCGCATGTGCACGCCCTGCGCGCCGCGCTCGGCGAACAGGTCGGTGACCGCCTTGGTGCGTCCCAGGTCCTCGGGGTGGATGAGCGCGGTGACCGGCGCGGCGAGCACGTCGTCGAGCCGGTAGCCGAAGGCCTCGGCCGTGCCCGGGCTGACGTAGTTCACGCCGCCGTCGCGGTCCAGCACGAGGATGACGTCGCCGCTGTTGCGCGCCAGCTCGTGGAAGTGGACCTCGCGGTTGCGGACCATGCGGGAGAGGGTGGCGTTCTCCTCCAGCATGCCCACCATGCGCACCAGCAGCACCACCACGGCGGTGCCCGCGGCCAGCGGCAGCACCGGCGCCACCCCGGCCAGGCGGACCCCCGCCACGGTCAGCACCACGGCTGCCACGAACACGGCGCCGATCGCGGCGAGTTCGGGCGCGAACCGGTACAGCCCCCGGCCGGTGATCCGGCGCGGGTCGGTGCCGGGCCGGTGCTCCACGAGCCACGGCAGGGCGCCCAGCAGGGCGAAGCCCAGGAACCTGACCGGGTGCTCGACCCCGCCGAGGAAGGGCGGGCCGGTCAGGCGGGTGAGCGCACCGAGGATGTCCGCCCCGGCGATGACGATGAGCGCGCCGATGGCCACCAGCACCGCGCGCCGCGTGCTGTGCGGCGACATGAAGACCAGCGGCACGAGCAGGCACAGCACGACGATGTCGGCGACCGGGTAGACCAGGGCGAAGCCGAGGAACCCGGCGCCCTCCCCGAGCTCCTCGTAGAGCGGGGAGAACAGCAGCAGCCACACCACGGAGAAGACCGCGGCGGCGCACACGTAGCTGTCGGTGACGTGGCGCAGGGCGGTCTGCAGGCCGCCCGGCCACGGCGCGAACTTGGTGAAGCCGACCACGAAGAGTGGCAGGGCCGCGAGGGCGAAGAGGTCACCCAGAGTGAGCGACAGGACCGTGGCGGAGCTGAACAGGCGGATCACACCGTGAGCGACGCCACCCGCGCACCAGGCGAGCGCGGCGAAGCCGAGGTGGCGCAGGGCGGAGGGTCCGTCCGCGCCGTCGGGATGGGCGCCGCGGTCGGCGCCGGCGGCCGCCCAGCGGCGCGAGGCGTAGAGCAGCGACAGTCCGGCGGCACCGGCCGCGACGGACGTGGGCCACTCGCCGAGCGCGGCGGTCACGCTGCTCTGCGCCGAGGGGACGAGGGTCCCCACGAGGTAGAGCAGGAACAGCGCCACCAGGACAACGATCCACAGGCGGCGTGCCCGGGTTCCCATTACCGACCTCCCAGTGGGCGCGTCACGGTCGACGCGGCGTACCGCCGCGGTCACGCTCTCTCCTCGGACATGGAGCACCCACCTCGCGTCGTTCGAGTCCGGGCGCGGCACAGCACCCGGCACCGCGTCTGCCGCCCAGGATCCTGCGGGACTGGGACGGGCCGGTGGCGGAACGGCCCGGGGGACCGTACACGTCCCCGTGCGTCGCAACCCTACGCAACCAAGGTCACACAGCGATTGAGGACCGGATGAGAGATGACGACGGAACCATCACCCACAGTGATGCTCGCGCCTCGCTCCTCCGGTACCCGTCCCGGCGCGTCGCGGTCCCCGCAGGACACCCGCCCCGCTTCCGGGGCACGGTGCGGCTCCCGGAACGGGGCGCCGGGCTCCTCCCGCCCACCCCGCCGCCCACGGCCCGTGCAGGGTGCCACCCCGCACCGACAGAACAGGACGAACCGGGCTACAAGGAGCGCGCACTCCCCGGAACGGCCGTCCGCGGCGACCGTCTTCGGAGCGCGTCCGCCGCGGGGGACGGCCGAGGGGCACCGGGCGGGGAGGCCCGGTGCCGGACGGAGGCCGCCGGAAGGGATCAGCTCACGCCGAGTTTGGCCAGGATGAGCTCGCGGGCGCGTCCCGCGTCGGCCTGGCCGCGGGTCGCCTTCATCACGGCGCCCACCAGGGCGCCGGCCGCGGCGACCTTGCCGCCGCGCACCTTGTCGGCGGCGTCGGGGTTGGCGGCGATGGCCTCGTCCACGGCCGCGCCGAGCGCGCCGTCGTCGCTGACCACCTTGAGGCCGCGGGCCTCGACCACGGCGTCGGGCTCGCCCTCACCGGCCAGCACGCCCTCCACCACCTGGCGGGCGAGCTTGTTGGTGAGCGTGCCCTCGGCGACGAGGGCGATGACGCGCGCGACCTGCGCCGGGGTGATGGGCAGGGCGGTCAGCTCCACCTCCTGCTCGGTGGCGCGGCGCGACAGCTCGTTGAGCCACAGCTTGCGCGCCTCGGCAGACGGGGCGCCCTCGGCCACGGTCGCCGCGACCAGGTCGATGGCGTCGGCGTTGACCAGGTCGCGCAGTTCGGTGTCGGTGAGCTCCCACTCGGCGCGGACCCGGGCGCGCTTGGCGGCGGGCAGCTCCGGCAGGGTGGCGCGCAGCTCCTCCACCCACTCCTCGGAGGGCGCGACGGGCACCAGGTCGGGGTCGGGGAAGTAGCGGTAGTCCTGCGCCTCCTCCTTGGAGCGGCCGGAGATGCTGCGGCCGGTGTTCTCCTGGAAGTGGCGGGTCTCCTGCACGACCCTCTCCCCGGCGTCGAGCACGCCCGCCTGGCGCTCGATCTCCGAGCGCACGGCCCGCTCGACCGAGCGCAGCGAGTTGACGTTCTTGGTCTCGCTGCGGGTGCCCCACTCCGAGGCGCCGCGCAGGTTGACGGAGACGTTGACGTCGCAGCGCATGGAGCCCTCCTCCATGCGCACGTCGGAGATGTCCAGGGAGCGGACCAGGTCGCGCAGCTCGGCGGCGTAGGCGCGGGCGACCAGGGGCGCCAGCTCGCCGGTGCCGGTGACGGGCCTGGTCACGATCTCCAGCAGCGGGATGCCGGCGCGGTTGTAGTCGACGATGGAGTAGTCGGCGCCGTGGATGCGGCCGGTGGCCCCGCCCACGTGGGAGGTCTTGCCGGTGTCCTCCTCCATGTGGACCCGCTCGATGTCCACGCGGAACACGCGCGGGCCGTCGGGGGTGTCGACGGTGACGTCGAGGTGGCCGTCGACGCAGATCGGCTCGTCGTACTGGGAGATCTGGTAGTTCTTCGGCATGTCCGGATAGAAGTAGTTCTTCCGGGCGAACCTGCCCCAGGGGGCGATGGAGCAGTTCAGCGCCAGGCCCAGGCGGATGGCGCCCTCGACCGCCTTCTCGTTGACGACCGGCAGGGAGCCGGGCAGCGCCAGGCAGACCGGGCACACCTGCGTGTTGGGGTCGGCGCCGAACGCGGTGGGGCAGGAGCAGAACATCTTGGAGGCGGTGCCCAGCTCGATGTGGGTCTCCAGGCCGAGCACGGGCTCGTACTTGACCAGTGCCTGCTCGTAGGCCACCGGCGCAGGACCGCTGTTCGTGGCAGAGCTGGGACGTACCGCGTGGGCCATCGCCGCAAACCCGCTTCCGTAGACGACATACCTTCCAGCTCAGCCTACCGAGCGCGCGGGAGTGGGGTGCCCTACAG
Organism: Nocardiopsis synnemataformans DSM 44143; assembly: GCA_000340945.1. Lineage (GTDB taxonomy): Bacteria > Actinomycetota > Actinomycetes > Streptosporangiales > Streptosporangiaceae > Nocardiopsis > Nocardiopsis synnemataformans. Next base: position 74,207 of record ANAW01000169.1, read on the forward strand.
CGGAGTCACGACCGGGTCACCGGACATCACGGCCAGTACACGATTGGGCCGCTGTCAGGGGAATGTCCGGTGCCCCCGGGTGCCGGACCGTTAGTCTGGGTGGCCCAGGAAGACGATTTCGCCGGTGGCCCCGTACTGCGGCCGCCGCCTTCTCACGGGAGCGCACGAGCATGTCCGGCATCCTGCGTCGGTACGCCGCGCTGCTTTCCGCCTCGGCCCTGATCGGCACCCTGTTCGGTGCCCCGGCGGCCAGCGCCGACGACTTCTCACGCGTGGACCGCGACCCCGTCGAGGGCGCGCTGCTCGTGCTCGCCGACGGCCGGGAGGCCGACACGGCGCTGTTCAGTCTGCGCGTGGCCGAGCACGCCTCGGTCCGGGCCTACACGGTGACTGCGGAGGAGGAGGTCCAGCCGTACGCCGCCTACGTGGAGTCAGCCTGGTCCGACGTTCCGGAGTGGACCGAAACCCCGCAGGAAACGGATCCCGCTGACCGGGCGAACTGGATCGTCTCCCACTCCTATCCGGCGGTCGGCCTGGAGTCCCTGCTGGAGGGGACGGACCTGTCCCAGCTGGACGAGGGCCGGGCGATCGCGGGCACCCAGGCCGCCCTGTGGCACGTGCTGGAGGGGGTGCGACCGGACCCCGACGCCAACGACCCGGCGGTCATGGCCCTGTACGAGCACCTGCTGGAGGGCAGCGCGTCCGCGGCGGACAACACCGTCTCCCGCTCCCTGGCGGTGTCGCCGTCCCACGTGGAGGCGGTCGCCCCCGAGGGGCCGCTGGGCCCGTTGACCGTGCACAGCTCCGGGGCGGAGCCGGTGTCGGTGTCGGTGCGCGGCGCCCCGGCGTCGTGGCTGGTCGACGCGGACGGGGAGCAGGTCACGCAGACGAGCGACGGCGAGCAGGTCTTCCTGGACGTGGACCCGTCGGTCCCGGCGGGCGTGGCGACCCTGCACCTGCACGGCCGGGACTTCCCGCTGCCGCAGGGGCGCCTGTTCACCGGCAGGGACGGCGTGCGCACCCGGTCCCTGGTGACCGCGGAGGCGGGCTCGGCGACGAGTTCGGCCACCGCGACGTTCACGTGGCACCCGGAGCAGACCGAGGAGCCGGTGGCCGCGGCGAGCCCGGAGCCCGTGCCGGAGGAGGAGCCCCCTGCCCTCGACGAGGCCGTCGAGGAGGAGGTTCCCACCGGGGAGGTATCTCCCACAGCGGAGGACCGAATCCCCGAGGACGATCTGGCCCTCACCGGGACCTGGCTGTCCGGCCTGCTGGTCATCGCGGGGGCCCTGGTGGTATCCGGCCTGATCATCCTGGTTGTGGGACGCAAACGTCGCGACTGACCGCGTTCGGGGACGCGGAACTCCCGCTTTCGTTGCATAGCTTTTGGACATAATGCGGATCTACCTGCGAGGAATTTTTTCCTGCCCGTATCCGGTCACATTTTCCGCGAACCAGCTTGGAAGTAGCGAAGGGGATCGCTAGTATCAGGCGAGCGTTGGCACCCACGGCGAGCGCGACCGGCTCCCGCGTCACAGCGAGCCCTACCGGAAGATCGCGCCCACCCCACACGGCGCCACGATCCGACCCCGACGTGGTGACCCCCCGGAACGGGTGAACGCAGCAGGCGGCACCGGTTTTTCTCCGGCGACCGTCGCGCCGTGGCCACCGCTGTCCGTCCCATCGGTTCCCGTCGTCCTTTGGGCAGGCATTTTTCCATCCGGTTACCCCTAGAACACACCGGGACACAATTTGAGTATCTCCTCCCTCCCCCGCACCGCCGGCCGCACCGGCCTGGCGGCCACCGCAGCCGCGTTCCTGGCCTTCGGCCTGGCAGCCCCCGCGGCCGCGGACCCCGTGGAAACCTACGATGGTGCCGCCCGCGGCGAGTACATCGGCAACGCCGAGGACGGCAGCGACGTCGTCACCAGCGGCGGAACCATCGGCACCACCCTCTTCAACCTCAAGCTCGAAGACGGCACGGTCCTGACGACCTACTGCATCGACTTCGAGACCGACATCCGCGGCGGCGCCTGGTACAACGAGGACGACTGGGCCAACTACCCCGGCAAGGGCGAGTTCGCCACGCCCGCCAAGGTCCACTGGATCCTGCAGAACGCCTACCCGGCTCTGAGCGCCGAGGAGCTGGGCGCGGCCGCCGGCGTCGAGGGCCTGAGCAACGGGGACGCCCTGGGCGCCACCCAGGCCGCGATCTGGCACTTCAGCAACGGCGTGAACCTCGAGGAGCAGGGCAACTCCGAGGCCATCCGGAAGGTCTACGCCTACCTGATCGAGAACGCCGAGGAGCTGCCGCAGACCGCCGAGCCCGCCCCGGCTCTGAGCATCACTCCGGGCACGGCCTCCGGCACCGCCGGCGAGACCGTCGGTGAGTTCCTCATCCAGACCAACGCCAGCGCCATCCCGGTCGACCTGCAGGCCCCTGAGGGCGTCACGCTGGTCGACCTGGAGACCGGCGAGCCCGCCACCGAGGTCAGCAACGGTGACACCGTCGGCTTCTCCGTCCCGGCCGACGCCGAGGCGGGCCAGGCCAGCTTCTCCCTGGAGGCCAGCGCGACCGTCGCCACCGGCCGCCTGTTCAAGGGCGACGAGGAGTCCCAGCCGACCCAGACCCTGATCACCGCGGAGGGCGGCCAGACCACCGTGTCCGCGTCCGCCTCGGCCGACTGGACCGTGGGCGGCGGCGAGACCCCGCCCCCCACCGACGAGCCCAGCGAGCCGGAGTCCCCTGAGCCCAGTGAGCCCGAGAGCCCGGCGCCGAGCGACGAGCCCTCCGAGCCCGTCGACAAGCCGTCCGAGCCGGCCGACGACCAGAACGAGCCGACCCTGCCGGTGACCGGTGGCGCGCTCGCTGGCCTGGTCGCCGCCGGTGTGGCCGCCCTGGGTGCCGGTGGTGGCGCCATCTACCTGAGCCGCAAGCGCAAGGCCGCCAACGGTCAGGACCTGGAGGGCTAACGCCCCTCCCGCCGTCCCAGGACGGTGGAGCCTGAGGGCCCGTCCCGTGGGAGACCACGGGGCGGGCCCTTCGTGTTGTCCGGGGTGCCCGGTGGGGAGGGCGGGCGGTCACGGGCCGGAAGTCGTGAGACGGATGCGGCTAAGGGCCGGGCCGATCTCCTGTGAGGGGCCCGGGATCCGCCTGTCGGGCTGGACCTCACCGGCACACGCGCAACCCAGGTTGACAACAGGAGGGCGCGCAACCTAGGTTGACACCCATGGATGCGGTACAGCTGGCGGCCACCGCCTCGGACACCTCGACCCCCGTGCAGGGTCTGCGCGCCGTCGCCTCGTTGCGCGCGGTGGTCGACTCCCTGGAGCTGCGGCAGGTCGAACAGGCACTGCGGTCGGGTGAGTCGTGGAGCTCCATAGCCGCCGCGCTCGGGGTGACCCGCCAGGCCGTCCACAAGAAGTACGGAAAACGACTGAGCCACATCGACGCGACCGAAAGAGGTCAACGATGACGAACCCGTCGGCGAAACAGGGCCTGTTCAACAGCGGCTTCGACCGGATCGCGACCTCTGGGGCCGCGAGCCGCGAGGCCGCCCGCGCGGGCCACGCCGAAGTCGGCTTCGAGCACCTGTTGCTGGGGGTGCTGGTCACCGGCGGCCCGGGGGCCCGCCTGCTCATGGACTCCGGGGTCGGCCTGGCCGAAGCGCGCTCGGCGATCGACGAGATCCTCCGCGAGGATCTCGCCCTGCTGGGGATCGACGTACCCGTGCCGACTCCGTCCGGCGAGGATCCGAGGGGATGGGTTCGGTTCACGCCCCGTCTGGAGGAGCTTGAGTACGACATCCCGTTGGCCGGGGGCGACGCGGCCCTGCTCGCGGCGCTGATCGACGACGAGGGCGGCCGGGTGCGACGGGTGCTGGACCGGCTGGGCGCGGACACCGACCGGATCCGCCGCGACCTCGGCGAGCTGGCGGAGGAACCGCAGGTCCCGCAGCCGTCCCCGGCGGACGGCGCCGACACCTCCGAGCAGCCGCCCGAGGGGTGGGAGTACACGCACTACGACCTTGAGGTGCCCGTATCGCCCGAACGGGTCTGGGAACTGGTCAGCGACCCGGAGCGCCGGGGCGAGTGGGACCCGGGCTCCGTCTCGTCGCGGCAGCTCGACGGCGGTGTCGTGGAGCTGACCAACAGCCTCACGGAAGAGGCGGTCAGGGAGTCGGTCACGCACAGCGTTCCCGGCCGTGAGGTCACCTGGACGCAGGACGGCAGCGATCGCGCGTTGCGGATCCTCATCGAACCGCTGGGGGACCGCTCCAGACTGCACCTGCGCCGGTCCTGGCGCAACGCCCTGAAGCGCCGGAGCATCGCCAGCCGCGTGGTCCGGTGGATCGCCTGGCAGAACCTGCGGGGGCACGCCCAGTCCATCGCCCAGGCCGCCGCGTCGTAGTCGGCCCCGGTGGTTCGGGCTGCCGCGTCGTAGTCGGCCCCGGCGGTTCGGGCCGCCGTACGGGTACGGGCGGCCCGGACCACCGGGGATGCCGCCTGGGGCCAGACCGGGGGACGGGCTCCAGGTGTTTCCTCGGGCACGGGCTCCTCGTGGCCTCCGGAGACGGACCCGTCACGTTCCCCGGGAATTCATGTCCTCCATGGGGGAAGCGGACAACCCGGTACGAGGGCTCGACGTCTTCTCTGTGAACTCCCCTCGGACCAACCAGTCCGCCGCCCGGCGTTCCGACCCCGGTGAAAGACCCGGTTGGCTCCCTTGAGACCACCCACAGGAAAAGACGTGACGTACGTGTCCCTCCCCCGTTCCGCCGGGCGCGCGACTCTCGCCGCCTCCGCCGCCGCGCTCCTCGCCTTCGGGCTCGCCGCCCCGGCCTCCGCCGACCCCGTGGAGACCTACGAGGGCTCCGTCCGCGCCCAGTACCCCGCCACCGCCGCGTCCGGCGCGGACGTCCGGATCAACGGGGAGATGGAGAGCACGAGCCTCTTCGACCTCCGGCTCGAAGACGGCACCGCCCTCACCGCCTACTGCATCGACCTTGAGACCAAGATCAAGGACAACGCCTGGTATCTGGAGGACGACTGGGCGAACTACCCGGGCAGGGGCGACTTCGCCGAGCCGGGCAAGGTGCACTGGATCCTCCAGAACAGCTACCCGACCATCAGCGCCGCCGAGCTCGCCGAGAACGCGGGGTTGAACCGGGGCAACGCCCGCCACTTCGGTGACGAAGAGGCGATCGCCGCCACCCAGGCGGCCATCTGGCACTTCAGCAACGGCGCCGAGGCGACCGCGAACGACCCGAACGGCGTCAGGGCGGTCTACGACTACCTGGTGGACGAGGCCGTGGAGCTGGAGCAGGAGCCCGAGCCCACGCTCAGCATCACGCCGCACGAGGCCTCCGGCAGCGCGGGCGAGACGATCGGTGAGTTCCTCGTCGAGACCAGCGACGAGGACGGCATCGAGGTCAGCGTCCAGGCCCCCGAGGGCGTCGAGGTCCAGCTGGTCGACCTGGAGAGCGGCGCCCCCGTCACCACGGTCAACAACGGTGACACCGTCGGCCTGGCCGTTCCGGAGGGCGCGGCGGAGGGCACCGCCTCCTTCTCCCTGGAGACCACGGCCACCGTGCAGTCCGGCCGCCTGTTCAAGGGCGAGGAGGACTACCAGCCGACCCAGACCCTGATCACCGCCGAGGACAGCGAGGTCACCGTCTCCGCCTCGGCCTCGGTCTCCTGGACCGGCGGCGGCGAGACCCCGCCCCCCACGGAGGAGCCGAGCGAGGAGCCCTCCGAGGAGCCGAGCGAGCCCGAGAGCCCGGAGCCGTCCCCGAGCGACGAGCCCTCCGAGCCCGGTGACGAGCCGTCCGAGCCGGCCGACGACCAGAACGAGCCCAGCCTGCCGGTGACCGGTGGCGCGCTCGTCGGCCTGGTCGCCGCCGGTGTGGCCGCGCTCGGCGCGGGCGGCGGCGCCATCTACCTCAGCCGCAGGCGCAAGGCCGCCAACAGTCAGGACCTGGAGGGCTGACGCCCCTCCCCCCGTCCCAGGACGGTGGAGCCTGAGGGCCCGTCCCGTGGAGAACCACGGGACGGGCCCTCGTTGTTGGCGCCCATGGCCACCGCCGGAGCGGCGCGAGGGCAGCACGAGGTCGGCAGGCCCCGGGGACCCCCCGATATCCACGTTAGGGCCGCGTGCAGACGCACCACCAGCCCGGATTCCGCCTGTGGACAACGCCCCGCTGGTCACCGGGACCCGGCGGCCTCTCCTCCGAGGCGCGCGGAGCCGCTGGCGGGGCCCCAGGGCTCCCGGACGCCGACAGCACGGCGCCCGCCGTCCCTTCCTGGGACGGCGGGCGCTCGGATGACGCTGTTGCGGTCTCCGGCCCCTAGCGGGCGACCGCGTAGGGGCTGCGGGCCAGCAGGTCGCCGTCGCGCTCGGTCAGCGCGCGCTCGACCGCCGCCGCGACCCGGTAGGTGCGGTCGTCGGCCAGGGCCGGGGCCATGATCTGGAAGCCGACGGGCAGGCCGTCCTCCGGTGCCAGGCCGCACGGCACCGACAGCGACGCGTTCCCGGCCAGGTTGGACGGGATCGTGCACAGGTCGGCCAGGTACATGGCCATCGGGTCCTCGGAGCGCTCGCCGATCGGGAACGCCGTGGTCGGCGTCGTCGGCGAGACCAGCACGTCCACGTTCTCGAACGCGGCGTCGAAGTCGCGCTTGATCAGCGTGCGCACCTGCTGGGCGCTGCCGTAGTAGGCGTCGTAGTAGCCGCTCGACAGGGCGTAGGTGCCCAGCATGATGCGGCGCTTGACCTCGGGGCCGAAGCCCTGGGCCCGGGTCAGCGACATGACCTCCTCGGCGCTGCGCGTGCCGTCGTCGCCCACCCGCAGGCCGTAGCGCATGGCGTCGAAGCGGGCGAGGTTGGACGAGCACTCGCTGGGCGCGATGAGGTAGTACGCCGACAGGGCGGCGTCGAAGCTCGGGCAGGACAGCTCGACGATCTTCGCGCCGAGGGACTCCAGCAGCTCCAGCGTCTCGTGGAAGCGCTGGCGCACGCCCGGCTGGAAACCGTCGCTGTCCAGTTCGCTGACCACGCCCACGCGCAGGCCGTCGACGTCGCCCAGGCGGGCGGCGTCCACGACCGGCGGGACCGGGGCGTCGATGGAGGTGGAGTCGCGCGGGTCGTGCCCGGAGAAGGCCTCGTGGAGCAGGGCGGCGTCGAGCACGTTGCGCGCGAACGGGCCCGGGGTGTCCAGGGAGGAGGCGAAGGCGATCATCCCGTAGCGCGAGGCGCCGCCGTAGGTGGGCTTGGCGCCGACCAGGCCGCACACGGCGGCGGGGNNGCCTCGAACGCGGCCACGGCCGCGGAGGAGCCGCCGGAGGAGCCGCCCGGGATGCGGTCGGTGTCCCACGGGTTGCGGGTGACCTGGTAGGCGGAGTTCTCCGTGGAGGAGCCCATGGCGAACTCGTCCATGTTGGTCTTGCCCAGGATGACCAGCCCGGCCTCGCGCAGGCGCGCGGTGACGGTGGCGTCGTAGGGCGGCTGCCAGCCCTCGAGGATCTTCGAGGCGGCGGTGGTGGGCATGTCCTTGGTGGTGAACACGTCCTTGTGGGCGACCGGGACACCGGCGAGCGGGCCCAGTTCCTCCCCGGCGGCGCGGCGGGCGTCCACCGCGCGGGCCTGCTCCAGCGCGGTCTCGCGGCGCACGTGCAGGAAGGCGTTGATCTCGCCGTCCACGGACTCGATCCGGTCCAGGTAGGCGGTGGTGGCCTCCTCCGAGGACACCCGCCCCTCCCGGATGGCCGCGCCGAGTTCGGCTGCGGTCAGGCTGATGACGTCGCTCACCACTACTCACCCTCCCCGAGGATCCGCGGAACCCGGAAGCGCTGGTTCTCCACCGCCGGGGCACCGGCCAGTGCCTGGTCGTGGGCGAGGCCGGGCCTGGCCTCGTCGGGGCGGTAGACGTTGGTCAGCGGCAGGGCGTGCGAGCTGGGCGGGATGTCGCCCTGGGCGACCTCCTGCACCTTGGCCACGGCGGTCAGGATGTCACCGAGCTGGGCGGCGAGCGTGTCGAGCTCGCTCTCGTCGAGCGCCAGCCGCGACAACCGGGCGAGGTGCGCGACCTCATCGCGGGTGATGGCGGTCATGGAATGCGAACCGTTTCTTCGGCGGAAGGACTATCGGGACCAATCCTATGGCTCCGGTGCCGGTCCCGGCGCCGGTCGGTCCGCGAACCCCGGTCGGCCGGGCGGCGCGGGCTCCCAGGGGCCCGCGCACAGCCGCTCCCCGGTCAGACGCGGGTGCCGGCCGCGGTCCCGCCGTCGTGTGCGGCGACCCAGTCGGCGACCTCCCGCGCGGTCAGCGGCGCGGAGAAGTGGTGGCCCTGGGCGGCGTGGCAGCCGGTGTCGCGGGCGGCGCGGGCGAGTTCGGCGCTCTGGACGCCCTCGGCGGTGGCGCGCATGCCCAGCGCCTTGACCAGGGCGATGGCGGCGCGGACGACGGTGTGGCCGTTGTCGGACCGGTCCACCAGGCGGGCGGTGAAGGACTCGTGGATCTTGACCTCGTCCAGCGGCAGCCCGGCGAGCTGGGCGAGGGTGAAGTGGCCGGTGCCGAAGTCGTCCAGGGACAGGCCGACGCCGAGGTCGCGCAGGCGGCGGACGGCCGCGGTGGCGGCGTCGGTGTCGGTGATCAGCGCGTGCTCGCCGATCTCCAGGATCAGCCGGTCTGCCGGTACGCCGTGCTCGCGCAGCGCGGAGGCCACGGTGGCGGGCAGCGCGGGGTCGAGCAGTTCGCGCACGCCGAGGTTGACGGCGACGGGCAGGTCGAGGCCCTCGGCGTGCCAGCGGGCCGCGCGGGCCAGGGTGATGTCCAGGACCTGGCCGGTGAAGGCGCGCAGCAGGTTGGACTGCTCCACGACCGGCATGAACTCCCCGGGGGTGAGCAGTCCGCGGCTGGGGTGGCGCCAGCGCGCGAGGGCCTCCAGGCCGATGGGGCGTTCGTCGCCCAGGTCGACCTTGGGCTGGTAGTGCATCTCCAGGGCGCCCTCGGACAGTCCGCGGCGCAGCTCGGTGTACAGGCTGAGCCGGGCGGTGGAGTTGCGGTCCTTGCCGGGGTCGTAGGACTCCACGCCGGTGCGGTCGGCCTTGGCCACGTACATGGCCACGTCGGCGCGCTGCATGAGGAGCGCGAAGTCGGGCGCGTCGTGGGGGTGCAGGGCGATGCCGATGCTGGCCTGGAGGTCGAAGTCCATGCCGTCCAGGCGGACCGGTTCGGCGAGGGCGCCGCGCAGGCGGAAGGCCACCTCGCACGCGGAGGCGCTGTCGCGGACCTGGGGCAGCAGGACGGCGAACTCGTCCCCGCCCAGGCGGGAGACGAGGTCTCCGGGGCGGACGCTGTGGGTGAGCCTGCGCGCGACGGTCTGGAGGAGGCGGTCGCCGGTGGGGTGGCCCAGGGTGTCGTTGACCTCCTTGAACCGGTCGAGGTCGAGCAGGAGCAGGCCGACGCTGCCGCCGCGCTGCTGGGCGTGGGAGATCTCCTCGCGGGCGCGGAGGGTGAGGAGCTTGCGGTTGGCCAGGCCGGTGAGTTCGTCGTGGTTGGCCTGGTGGTCGCGTTTGACCGACAGCATGGCACTCGTGTAGAGCGCGCCGAGCGGGAGGGCGAACAGCGGGACGTAGAGCACCGAGTGGGTCGCGGCCACGACCACGAGCGGGGTGAGGCTGAGCAGGACGCCGTTGACGTGCACCTGCTGGGCCAGGCCCTTGGACATGACCTGTCGGAGGGGGACGCGTTCGTGCATGGCCACCGCGCACAGGACCAGGACGCGGTTGACCGCGAAGTAGCCCGCCCCGGCGAGGGCGACGGCCAGGAGTTCACCCGCGGCGGGCAGCCACGTGCCCTGGACGGCGCCGGGCAGCAGCAGGCGCAGGACGGCGTCGGCGACGCCGAGCGAGAGCGTGTACTGGGCGGCGTTGAAGGCGATGCGGTGGGGGGCGTGGCCGCGCGCGAACCCGGAGACCGCGGTGGAGACGACCTGGGCCAGGGCGGCCACGGGCAGGCCGTGGAGGATGACGAGCGCGAGGGAGAAGGGCAGCGACGTGGGCACGCCGTCGCCGGGTGACTGGCCCGGGAGGGAGAGGGGGCGCAGTTCGCCGAGGACGATCATGCACAGCAGAACCCAGACGAGCGGTTCGACGGCGAGCGCGCGCAGCTCGCCCGCCCCCAGCCCGAGGCCGGAGACGACGAGCAGGACCGCCCCTGCGGCCGTGGCGCCCAGCATGTACAGCCAGAGCGGTGTCCCGACCCGGGGACCGATGTCCCGTGTGCTGTTGGGATCCTTCATGCCTGGTCCTTGTGAGGGGGCCGCGGAGTACGGCGGCGCCGGACGGTGCCGCCACTCCTGCTCGGGGTTCCCAGTACCCGGCCACCCCTCATGACCGAATCCTGGTTTCGGATACACCCGCATCCTGTGCGTTACCGTCCACCTTACGCGGTTTCGTCACCAACTGTCGCTTGCCAGGAACTATCAGTTAACCAAGGCGGGGCCGCGTGTGGTGAGGGATCCCCAAAAAGGTACGCGGGTCCGACACGGCCGCGGGCCCGGTGCGCCCCGGGTCCCGCGGCCGTGGTCAGCGGTCGCGGTCCGCCCTCCTCAGGCGTCGCCCCTGACGGCCTCCACCGCCTCGGTGTCGGCGGCGGTTTCGGCCGCTCCCGTTTCGGCTGTTCCGGAGACGGCCCCGGCCTCGGTCCCGGTCCCGGCGGTCCCGGCGTCGGCCTCGGCTCCGGTCCCGGGCTCAGCCTCGGCGTCCTCGGTCCCGGGCTCCTCCGGCGCGGGGTTGATGCGCTTGACCGCGGCCGCGTCGGGACCGGCCTCCAGCAGGACGCGGAAGCCCTCCTCGTCCAGGACCGGTACCCCCAGCTTGACGGCCTTGTCGTACTTGGAGCCGGGGCTGTCCCCGACCACCACGAAACCGGTCTTCTTGGACACCGACGCCGTGGCCCGGCCGCCGCGCTCGGCGATCGCCTCCTTGGCCCCGTCGCGGCTGAAGCCCTCCAGGGACCCGGTCACCACGACGGTGACCCCCTCCAGGTGGCGCGGCCTGGAGCCGTCGTCCTCGTCCTCCATGCGCACACCGGCGTCGGCCCACTTGCGGACGATCTCGGCGTGCCAGTCCACCGCGAACCACTCGCGGATGGAGGCGGCGATGGTCGGGCCGACGCCGTCGACCGCGGCCAACTCCTCCTCGCTGGCCGCGCGGATGGCGTCCATGGAGCGGAAGTGGCGGGCCAGGTCCTCGGCCGCGCGCGGGCCCACGTGCCGGATGGACAGCGCCACCAGCACCCGCCACAGCGGCTTGGACTTGGCCTCCTCCAGCTGCTCGAAGAGCTTCTCGACCGTCTTCTTGGGCTCGCCCTTCTTGTTGGCGAAGAAGGACACCACCTTGGGGTCGCCGGTCTTGGGGTCGGTCTTGGGCTCGGTGGTGTCGGGATCGAGCACGTGGGTGCGGATGGGCAGCAGCATGTCGACGGTGAGGCCGAACAGGTCGCCCTCGTCGCGCACCGGCGGCTGGGCGGGCTCCAGCGGCTGGGTGAGGGCGGTGGCGGCCACGTAGCCCAGCGCCTCGATGTCCAGGGCCTTGCGGCTGGCCACGAAGAACAGGCGCTCGCGCAGCTGGCCGGGGCAGGAGCGGGCGTTGGGGCAGCGCAGGTCGACGTCGCCCTCCTTCTGCTGCCCGAGCGCGGTCCCGCACTCGGGGCAGGTCTCGGGCATGGCGAAGGCCTTCTCGGTGCCGTCGCGGCGGTCGAGCACCGGGGCGACGATCTCGGGGATGACGTCGCCCGCCTTGCGCAGCACGACGGTGTCGCCGATGAGCACGCCCTTGCGCTCGACCTCGCGCGCGTTGTGCAGGGTGGCGAACTCGACCTCGGAACCGGCCACGACCACCGGCTCCATGACGCCGTAGGGGGTGACGCGCCCGGTGCGCCCCACGCCCACCTTGATGTCGAGCAGGCGGGTGGTGACCTCCTCGGGCGGGTACTTGTAGGCGATCGCCCAGCGCGGGACGCGGCTGGTGGAGCCCAGGCGCCGCTGGAGGGCGAAGTCGTCGACCTTGATGACGATGCCGTCGATCTCGTAGGCGGGCTCGTGGCGGTGGGCCGCGTAGTACCCCACGTACTCGCGGACCTCGTCCATGGTGGTGACGACCCGGTAGCGGTCGCTGAGCGGCAGCCCCCACTCCCCCAGCAGCCGGTAGGCCTGGGACTGGCTGGTGAAGGCCACGTCCCCGCCGCCGTCCTTCGCCGGAGAGTACGCGCCCACGCCGTGCACGATCATCGACAGCGGCCGGGTGGCGGTGACGCGGGGGTCCTTCTGGCGCAGCGACCCGGCTGCGGCGTTGCGGGGGTTGGCGAAGGGGGTGTGCTCGCCCGAGGCGGTGATGCGCTCGTTGAGCCTTCCGAAGTCCTCCACCGGCAGGAAGACCTCGCCGCGCACCTCCAGCAGCTCGGGCGCGGGGCGCACGCTCTCGTCCAGGCGCTCGGGGACGACCCCGATGGTGCGCACGTTGAGGGTGATGTCCTCGCCGACGCGGCCGTCGCCGCGGGTGGCGGCGCGCACGAGGCGGCCCCTCTCGTACACCAGGTCCACGGCCAGGCCGTCGATCTTGAGCTCGCACAGGTAGCCGTTGACGGGCACCTCGGCACTGGCCCGGTCGGCCCAGGCGTTGAGCTCCTCGACGTCGAAGGCGTTGCCCAGGCTCTCCATCCGCACCAGGTGCTCGACCGCGGCGAAGTCGACGCTGATGGGCGCGCCGACCTTCTGCGTGGGCGAGTCCTGGGTGGCCAGGGCGGGGTAGGAGTCCTCGATGCCGACCAGCTCGCGCATGAGGGTGTCGTACTCGGCGTCGGAGACCACCGGTGTGCCCAGGTAGTACCGGTAACTGTGGTCGTCCAGTTCCTGGCACAGCTCGGTGTGCCGGGCGCGAACCTCGTCGGGGATGTCGGTGGTGGTGTCGGGCGCGCTCACTCGGTACCTTTCTCGCTCTCGTGCTCGCCTGCTGCGGGCGCTACCTTCGGGGTTCGTCCCGCAGGACCCGGGCACCGGCGCGGGAGGCGCTCAGGGCCGCCCTCGCGTGGCCGGGTGAAGCGCCCGCCAGCCCGCACGTGGGCGTGGTGACCACCGCGCGGGAGAGCAGGTCGGGGGAGAATCCCAGCCGGTTCCACAACTCGCGAACAGGATCGACAGTAGCGGCGGGGTCCGACATTCGTGCGGTCTGTGCGGGCGTGCCGTCGTCGGTGGAGGGGACCACGCCGAGCAGGAGTCCGGTGCCCGCCTCCACGGCCGTGCCGACCGCCTCGTCGTGGTCGCGGGTGAGGAGGAGGGCGTTGAGGCTCAGCGCCCGGGCGCCGCTGCGGCGCAGCAGGTCGACGGGGACGCCGGGGGCGCAGCAGTGCGCCGCGGGGGCGGCCCCGGTGTCGGCGATGGCGGCGAAGAGGACGCGCAGGACGGCCTCGACGCGCACCCGGTCGACGGCGGGCAGGCGGCCGTAGCCGCTGGCGGGGGGGAGGGCGCCCAGCAGGACCGCGGGCAGGGAGGGCTCGTCGACCTGGACGAGGAGCCGGGCGCCGGGGGCCCGCCTGCGGACCTCGGCCAGGTGCGCCAGGACGCCCTCCAGGTGGGACTCGGCCAGGTCGCGGCAGGCCCCCGGGTCGGAGACCAGGCGCTGCCCGTTGCGCAGCTCGACCGACGCGGCCAGGGTCCACGGCCCGGCGACCTGCACCTTGAGGGTGCCGGTGAAGCCGTGGGCGTGCTCGGTGAGGGCGTCGAGGTCGTAGGACATGAGGCTGGCCGCGCGGCCCAGGTCGCGCCCGGGGCTGTCGGCGACCCGCCAGCCGCTGGGCTGGACCTCCACGGGGAACTCCACGAGGAGGCCGCCGGTGCGGCCGACCATGTCGGCGCCGACGCCGCGCGCGGGCAGCTCGGGCAGGTGCGGCAGGTCGGGGAGTTCGCCGAGGACGGTGCGCATCGCCTCGTCGGGGTCCTCTCCCGGCCAGGACCCGACCCCGGTGGAGGACGCCGCGGGCCAGGGGTAGGGGTGCTGTTCGCTCACATCGCCCAAGGTTAGGGCAACGCGGGGCCGGGGGCGCTACCGGCGGGACACGCCGACGCTAACCCGTGGAGGCGCGGCGGGAGTCGGAGGCGCCGCCGTTCCCGGGCGTGTCGGCGCCGTCCTCGTCGGCGCTCCTGTCCTCGGCGGCGCCGGAGGCCCCCTCAGCGGGGTCCCCTGGCTCCTCGGAGGCTCCGTCGGCGGTGCGGGAGCGTCGGGAGCGCAGCACCATCACGGCCACGACCGCCGCGGCGAGCACGGCCACGCCGAGGGCCGCCCACGGCGAGTCCAGGAACAGGGAGAACCAGGTGCCCACCAGGCCGCCGATGACCACGCCCCACAGGCCCGCCCAGATCAGCGAGCCGACGAACATCGCGGCGAGGTAGCGCGGGAAGCGCATGCGCATGGCGCCCGCGGCGAGGTTGACGGCGGTCTGCACGCCGACGGTGCAGAAGCTCAGGGTGACCACGGGCGCGCCGTAGCGGTCGATGCGCCGCCGGGCGGCGTCCAGCCGGGGGCCGAGCCTGGCGCCCATGCGGCTGCGGGTCACCCCGGCGCCCAGGCCGCGGCCGATCCAGTACGTGGCCTGGGCACGGCACAGGACCACGCCGAGCAGCGTGAAGTAGACGATCCAGAACGGCTGGCCGTCGAGGAAATCGAACTCCGGCATGGGCAGGCCCCCTCACCTCGCCCCGCAACTATGCTATGCCTTACCTAAGTTCGGCAAGGGATCGCGGGCAACGAACCAGGTGGGACGTCCCACTCCGACCGCCGCCGCGTTTCCGGACGGTCGCCCCGGAGCGCCCCTCAGAGCGCCCCCGGAAGACCGCCCTCGGGCCACCGGACCGGCTGTCCGTCAGACCGCGGCCCCGGTTCTGGAGGTGGCGGAGATCGTGGCCGACCCCAGCACCGTGTCGCCCTGGTAGACCACCACGGCCTGTCCGGTGGCCACGCCGGTGGCGGGCTCGGCCAGCCGGACGACCAGCTCGGGGCCCCCGTCGCCCTCGCGCTGCCACACGCTCGCCGGGTAGACCTCCCCGTGGGCGCGCAGCTGCACGTGGCAGTCGGTCGGCTCGGTCAGGGGCTCGCTGCCGCTCCACACCGGGCGCACGCCGGTGATGGCGTCCACCCGCAGGGACGCCCGCGGCCCCACCGTGACGGAGTTGTCGACCGGCTCGATGGACAGCACGTACCGCGGGTGGGCGGCGCCGCCCAGGCCCAGGCCCTTGCGCTGGCCCACGGTGAAGGTGTGCGAGCCGTTGTGCGTGCCCACCACCGTGCCGTCCTCGTCCCGGATCGGTCCCGGGCGCTCGCCGATGCGCCGGTTGAGGAAGCCCGCCGTGTCACCGTCGGCGATGAAGCAGATGTCGTGGCTGTCGGGCTTGTCCGCCACCGACAGGCCGCGCCGCTCGGCCTCCGCGCGCACCTCGTCCTTGGTGCAGTCCCCCAGCGGGAACACCGCGTGCTCCAGCTGCTCGGCGTTGAGCACGCCCAGCACGTAGGACTGGTCCTTGGCCTCGTCCACGCTGCGCACCAGGCGCCCGTCGACCTTGCGGACGTGGTGTCCGGTGGCCACGGCGTCGAAGCCCAGGGCGACGGCCCGGTCCAGCACCGCCTCGAACTTGATCTTCTCGTTGCAGCGCAGGCAGGGGTTGGGGGTGTTGCCCGCCTCGTACTCGGCCACGAAGTCCTGCACGACCTCGCGGTCGAACTCCTCCGACATGTCCCACACGTAGAAGGGGATGCCGATGACGTCGGCGGCCCGCCGCGCGTCGTGGGAGTCCTCCACGGTGCAGCAGCCGCGCGCGCCCGTGCGGTAGGACTGCGGGTTCTTGGAGAGCGCCAGGTGGACACCGGTGACGTCGTGGCCGGCCTCGGCCACACGGGCCGCGGCGACCGCGGAGTCGACCCCGCCCGACATGGCGGCGAGTACACGCAAAGTCATAGTGCGTCCAGGGTATGCGTTGGTGGGGGGACAGGAACACGCGCCGGGGGAACGGGAATCCCCGGCCGGGGGGGACGGAAACACGCGCCGGGGGTACGGGGACGTCCGGCCGGTGCACGGCAGCGCCCGGCACGGGAACCCGGCCGCCGCCCTGGGGACGGGGAGCCGTCTGGCGGGCGGCGCCCCGGGCGCGACGGCGAGTGTGGTCGTCCGCTTCTGCGAAAATCGGGACATGGCTCTGTTCCGTCGTCGCCGCTCCGCCGACTCCACCTCCTCAGTCACCGCCTTCTGGGACGCCTGGCCCGCCGAACGCGAGGCTCTGGCCAGCGCGGTCGAGTCGGACCAGCCCGTGCCCGCCGAGGTGTCCGAGCGCGTCACCGCGCTGGTCCGCTCGATCCACCCGGACATGGAGTGGGAGGTGGGCCGAGCCCCCAAGCCGAGCGGCGGCCTGGAGGACCTCGACCTGTCGGCCGACGTGGACCCGGGCAAGCTCCTGGAGCAGCTGGCCGCCCTGGACGACCCGTCCCGGCTGACCGACGGCCCCGCCTACGCCCTGACGCTGCGCCCCGGCGGCTCGGAGGAGGCGCGCATCCTGTCCGAGCGCTGGGCGCGCTCGGCCCCCGAGGACCCGCGGTGGCTGTTCCAGCCGGTGCGGCCCGCCGACCACGACCAGCTGTCCTCCACCGTCAACCTGGACGACCACGAGCTGGACCTGTCGCACGTGTCGGTGTCCATGCGGGTCGACCACGCGACCGGCAAGGTCGAGGTGGGCGTGTACCACCCCGACAACATGTTCCTGCCCGAGAGCACGCGCGCGGCCGTGGCCGAGCACGTCACCCTGCTGGCGCTGGGCGAGGACGACCGGGTGCGGTGGATCGGCGAGACGGCCCCGCTGGACGAGCCGCCGCTGGACCCGCTGCCGCCCACGTCGATGCCCGCAGTGGTGCGGCAGATGGCGGACATGCTCGGCGGCTCGGGCGGCTGGGCGACGCTGCACGGGCGCATCCCCCTCCAGGGCGCGGTGGAGATCATGCTCCGCCACCCGCTGACCCGTCGCGACTTCCCGGCGTTCACGCTGTTCGTGCAGGTGGTCGTGCCGTACACGCACACGGACGAGGACAAGCTGCCCACCGGCGCCTCCGCTTCGGCGCTGGACGACCTGGAGGCCCGGATCTCGGGTGTGCTGGGGGACAACGGCGCGCTGTTCATGCGCCAGACCGTGGGCGGCAGGCGCGACTACCGCTACTACCTGGACCCGGACTCGGGTGTGCTGCCCGAGTTCGAGGCCGTGCTGACGGACTGGCCCGAGGGGGAGGTCAAGCTGCGCAGCCAGCTCGACCCGTCCTGGGCGCAGTTCAACGCCGCGCGCAGGCCGTTCCGCCGCCAGCTGGGCGAGTAGGGCGCGGCGGCGGGGGAGGCGGCCGGGGCCGCGGTTCACCGTCACGAGGGGAACGGATCACCGGTCCTTGGCCCGCCGCCGACTCCGGGGCCGTCAGGGTCAAGCCGAAATCCCGCCTTGCACATCTGGCTCCCAAGTCACAACAGGCGTAACGTGTCATTCCCGCCGGGAGGATGATGCGGCCTTGGACGGTGTGCTGCCACGAGCACCCTCGGGTCGGCCTCGGGTCGCCGCGGTCGGCGCGATCCTCGCCCTGTGCCTGGTGGGGGCTCCGCTGATGTCCCTGTTCCCCGTGGGGGTCTGGGACACCGCCCGCGCCCTGACGATGAGCGGCGCGGGCCAGGGGGTGCTGCTGCTCGCGCCGGTGGTCGCCGGGGTCATCCTGCTCATGTTCTGGCTGGGGTCCCAGTGGCTGGAGAGGTCCGGCGTGAACCACCCCTCCGCGTCAGCCGCGCTGGTGACGGCCACCGCCATGGTCACACCCGTGGTCGCCGCGTTCCTGGCCCCGGAGGTCATGCCGCTGCCGTGGGGGACGACCGCCAACACCGCCTTCCTGACCGGGACGGTCGCGACGCTGGGCATGGGCGCGTCGATGCTGGTGGACCGGCCGCCCGACCGCTGGCAGCCGGGGGTGCTGCCCGCCGTGGCGGTGGTCGCCGGTCTGCTCGTGGCGCTGCCCGCCGTGGGCGACGTGGTGCTCGCGCGGGCGGCCGACGAGCGTTCGCGCGCGCAGATCATGTCCTTCGGGCAGACCATCGCGGTGCTGGACCACCCGGGCTGGTCGCTGGGCCGGGTGCACGAGGTGGAAGGCGGCCTGCGCCTGACCTACCACGACGAGGGCGGGGCACCGTTGCACGTGCTGACCTGGGACGACACTCGTTCGGCCGACGCCTCGCTGCGCGCGGGCTGCGGTTTTCCCGGCACGTGGTGCCGCGACCTGGGGGAGGCGGTGGTCGTGCACCACTCCGACGGCCACCCGAGCGAGCTGCGCACGCACCTCGACGACGGCACGGTGGCGAGCCTGCTCCCCGAACCGGGCACGCCCACCGACCTGGTCGGGGTGTCCCGGGCGCTGCGCCCCGAGGAGCCCGGTGAGCGCCGCGCCCTTGTGGAGGCCGTCACCGCGTGAGGGGGCGCGCGGGCCCGTCGCCGCGCCCCGTCAGGGGCCGCCGAGCGGTTCCGGGAGCGCGGACCGGCCGGTGTCCCCGTACAGGCGCCGGGCCAGGCTCCTCATGGCCCCGCGCATCCCCGGCGGGTCCCGCTCGTCCGATCCCACCGACGCCAGGTGCGACGAGAACGAGCCGAAGAGGTGGTCGCCGTCACGGATCCCCTCGGGCAGCTCGGCGAACCACCGGTACCCGCACGGCTGGTGCGGCGCTCCGGCCTCCGCCAGGAAGCCGTCGATGTCGCCGTCGACGACCGCCCGGTCGCTGCGGGTCCTCTCCTCCCATCGCCGGACGCGCCTCCCGCGGTCCTCGCAGGTCACCTGCACCGGGGAGGGCGTCCGCGCCTCCGGGCACCGGACGGCGTGCTCGGGGCCGATCGCCCAGGCGGCCAGGGCGTGCCAGCCGGTTTCGGGGACCTCGACGAACCTCCTTCCCCGGAGTTCGGGGTGTTCGCCGGTGTCCGCCTCGTGCGGGGGCCGGGGAAGGACGGGGTACTCCGACCACGAGCGTCCGCTCAGGTCCTTCCGGCGCCCGCCCACGTGGAAGTGGACGAACTCGGCCTTGGTCTCCTCCCACGCTCTGGAGGCCCGGCGGTCGTCTTCCCGACCGTCGCTCATGGACAGCACCCTTTCCCGGGGTCTCGGGAGTCGTCCCACCCGTTTGTACCGCGCGGTGGGAGCACGGAACCAGGGGCTAGGGGAAGGGCCTCGTGGCCGGGAGCGGCCACGCCCGAGGGGAGCCCCCCCTCCGGGTCGGGAGCCCGCTCCCCGAGGCGGAGCGGGCGCGGGGGCGAAGCCGCCCACTACCCTGGTGGGCACAGATCCCGGCGGTCGTAGGGACAACTGTTGACCGACTCCCCGTACGTACAAGCCAACTCCGGCGGCGAGGCTCCGCGCTGGCGGACCTTCGACGGGCCCGTCGTGCTGGCCCTCGCCCGCACGTTCACCTCCGCCGTACGGGTCCTGGAGAGCCTCACCCTGTTCCGCGGCGACACCCGCGTGCTGTTCGTGTTCGCCTACGACGGCACCTCCGCGTTCAACGCCGGGACCGAGCGGCTGCTCGCCGAGCACCAGGTGTGTCTGGTCCCCTGGGAGTCGCGCCTGGAGGTCGAGCCCGCGCTGGTGCTCACCGCCACCGAGAACGCCGACCTCACCGGCTTCTCCTGCCCCGTGGTCGTGCTGCCGCACGGCGTCGGGTTCCAGAAGTACGTCCCCGACCACCGCAGCGGCGGGGTCCGCCTGTCCGGGGTGCCCCGGCCCGAGTTCCACGACGCCGACAACGTCCACCTCGTCCTGTCCCACCCGGCCCAGCGCGAACAGCTGCGGGCCGCGCGCGTCCCGCTCGCCGAGCACGCCGTGGTCGTCGGCGACCCCGCACGCGACCGCCTCCTGGCCGGACGGCGCATGCGCGACCGCTACCGGGAGCGCATGGGCGTGCGGCCGGACCAGAGGCTCGTGGTCGCGACCTCCACCTGGGGCCCCGAGGGGCTGATCGGCAGCCGTCCCCGGCTCCCCGGCTCCCTGCTGGGCGCGCTCCCCCACGACGGCTACCGGGTCGCGGCCGTGCTGCACCCCAACGTGTGGTTCGCGCACAGCCCCTGGCAGGTGCGGCACATGCTCGCCGACGCGCTGGACGCGGGCCTGCTGCTCATCCCGCCGCACTCCGGATGGGGCGCGGCCATGGTCGCGGCCGACTGCGTGGTCGGCGACCACGGCAGCGTCACGCTGTACGGCGCGGCCATGGACCACCCCGTGCTGCTGGCCGCGATGGGCTCGGAGTCCGTGCCCGGCACGGCGGTGTCGGAGCTGGCCCGGACCGCCGCCCGGCTGGCCCCGGAGGACCTGCGCCGCCAGGTGGAGGCAGCCATCGACGGCCACCGCCCCGGCCTGCACGGCGAGGCCGCCGAACTCGCCTTCGCCCACCCGGGGCAGGGCTGGCGGCGCCTGACGGGACTGCTGTACGGCCTGCTGGGGCTGGAACCGCGTCCGGCGGGGCAGGCCGAGGAGGACACCGGGCGGAGCCTTCCCCCGCCCGTGGCGGACCCGGCGACCGGAACGCCGCGGTCGTTCGAGGTGCACGGACGGCTGGAGGGCCCGCAGGAGGTGTCCCTCGAACGGTTCCCCGCGGCGTCGCGCGCGATCCCCGACCCGCCGCACGGGACCTTCCGCCACCTGTGCGCCTACGAGACCGAGGAGCGCGACGCGCTGGCCAACTCGGCGTCGGTGGTGTGCCGCGACGCCCCGCCCGGCGAGGCGGACCACGGCGCTGCGTCCGCCGACTCCTGGGCCGCGCGGACGCTGAGGTCCTACCCGGGCGCTCTGGCGGTCGCCTCCGCGACCCGCCTGGGCACCCTCCTCGTGGTGCGCGACGGGCGCCGGTTCCTGGTCCGGTCCCGACCGCCGCTTCCGCCCGCCCTGGCCGCGGGCGCGGTGTACACGTTCCTGCGCTCGTCCGCGCAGGTCCCCGACCATGTCAAGGTCTGGGTCGGCTCGGTTCCGAAGGAGTGCGCGGTCGAGGCCCTGCCGCCGTCCGGCCCCTCGGATCCCGGCCCAGCGTGACCAGGCCCGAAGTGATCGGACTCAGGGTGACTCGGTCCCGCCGTCCTCCGCCAGCCTCGCCTCGATCTCCCTGGCCCGGGGGCTGCCCAGCCCTTCGAGGAGCCGCCCGGCCGCCGCGAGGTGGGCGCGGGCGTCACCGGCGGCCCCCAGGCCCTCCAGCACACCGGCCAGGGCCTCGCGGGCCTCGGCCTCGTAGTAGCCCAGGTTCTCGCGGCCCAGCTCCCGCACCGCGCCGCTGAGTTCGGACACCGCCTCGCGGACCTGCCCCGCCGCGGCGTGGGCGAGCCCCAGGGCCGTCCGCGCCCGCGCGGCCATGCGGTGGTCCGGCCCGTCCGGCAGCGACAGCAGCCGCTCGCGCGCGTCGCGGATGTCGGCGACCGCGGCCTCCGCCTGCCCGGCCGCGGTACAGGCGCTCCCGCGGAAGAGGACCGACAGAGCCGCGCCGCGCACCGCCAACGGGCTGTCGCTGGCCTCGTTGTGGCGTACCGAGCGGTCGAAGGCCTCCACCGCCGCGGCGGGGTCGTGCCTCTGCAGGAGGCGTCCGTGGAACTCGCAGACCGACCCCTTGAGCAGGTCGTCCGCCACCTCCTCCACCAGCCCGACCGCGCGCGTGATGCGGGCGCGGGCGTCGACCTCGCGCCCCAGGTCCAGCAGGGGCCGGGTGGTCAGCGAGGCCAGGCGGGCCTCGGCGACGGTGTGGCCGACCGTACGCGCGGCGTCGGCCCCCGCCTCCCCCGTGAGGGCCCAGTCGTGCAGGAAGCGGTGGTCGAGGTAGAGGGCGGTGGACAGTTCCGCGAACCGCCAGGTGTGGTCGTGCAGGCCCAGGTCGGCGCAGCCCAGGACCACGGCCAGCAGGGTGGGGCGCTGTCCCAGCAGCCACCGGCGCGCGGCGCCGCTCCCGTCGAAGGGGTCGCGCGCGCCCTCCAGCAGGGCCTCCAGGTCGACCGCGCGCAGCCGCTCGCCGCGCGCGTGCCGCTCCGCGAAACCCAGGACGACCATGTAGGCGTCGAGCATGCCCGTCAGCCGCAGCCGCCGGTCGGCGCCGCCGTCCTCCGCCTCGGCGCGTTCGCGCGCGTGGGTGCGGACGAGGTCGTGGCGGAAGCGCAGCAGACCGCCGTCCTCCTCGACCAGGTTCGCCGTGACGAGTTCGCGCAGCGCGCCGTCCCCGGTGTCCCCGCAGGACGCGGACGCCGCGACGACCACCGAGCGGTCGAACCCGGGTCCGGGCCACGTCCCCAGGGTCCGGTAGAGGGCTGCGGCCGGTGCGGGGAGCCCGTCGTAGGCGGACTGGAAGATCACGTCGAGGTTCCGTTCGTCGTCACCGATGGCACGCAGCACTCCCCTTGTTCCCCCGATCCGTTCCGCCAGCGCCCGCGCGCTCCCCTGGCCCCCGCGCCGGAGCTGGCCGCCGACCAGGATCAGCGCCAGGGGGAGTCCGCCGCACACCTCCAGCAGGGACCCGAGCGCGCCGGGGTCCTCCTCCGGCAGCGGGAGGGCGGCTCTGCGTTCCAGCAGGGCCAGGGAGGCCGTGCGGCTGAGGGGTTCGAGGTCCCTGATCTGCGCTCCGGCGGCGATCTCCAGCTCACCCAGGTCGGGACCGTCCCCGGAGACCAGGACCAGGCTGCCCGGCCCGGTGGGGACCAGGGCGCGCACCTGCGCCGGTTCCCAGGCGCCCTCGACCACCACGAGGATCCGCCTGCCGCGCGTGCGGGTCCGGTACTCACCGTGCCAGTCCCGGGGGTCGGCGGGCAGAGCGCTCTGGTGGACTCCCAGCGCCCGCAGGAACTGGGCGATCGCCGCGTCGCTGTCCTCCTGGCGCCCGCGCTCGTAGCGGAAGGTGAGCTGGCCGCCCGTGAAGTAGGAGCCGGTGGTGTAGGCGATCTTGGCCAGCAGCGAGGTCTTGCCGATGCCGAGGGGGCCTCGGTAGACCACGACCCGGGGCGGCCCGTCCGGGTCCAGGAGGCCGCGCACCCAGCTCTGCGGTCCCTCGTGGTTGACGAAGTCCGCGGGCGGGGGTTCCACCTGCATGGGGACCGCAGGCGCGGCGGGAGAGGAGTGGATGTTCACGTCGCCGTGGATGCTGCCCGCCTGGACGGACTGTCCGTGGTTGTCCCTGTGGGAGTTACGCGTCTGGTGAGGCCCGGGGGTTTCGGCGCTCATACGTCTCCTGCGTGGGAATGGTGACCGGCTTGCGGTCACCCTACCCAGACGGGCTTCCGGGCGATCCCCCGTGGCCGGGTCCGGCCCGGGGACGCCGACCCGGGTCGGACCGTGGTCACGGTTGCCGTCGGCCGGTCTGGCCGGGCCCCAACCGCTCCGGGCCGCGTAAGTAGGCCGCGCTCTCGCCGAAACCGCTGACCTCCTCGTCCGTCTGCTCCCGGGCGCGCTCCCGGACGATGGTGTCGCGGGCGCCCGACTGGTGGCGCGTGTTCCCGTCGGGGCCATGATGGTTCTCGTAGAGGAGGCCGCCGTCGCGGTTGGTCACGTACACGGAGTCGACGAGGCCTCGGGGCTCCAGGTGGTGGGCGGCTTCGGGGATCTCGGAGTAGAACCGGGCATGGGCTTCGGGCGGAAGCCAACGGCCGCCCCGTACTGGTCCCGGGCCGTTCGGTACCGGTCGGCGACACCGAGGAGGCTGTTGGACTCGTGGGTGGCCGCGAAGGCGACGCTGACGTGGCAGCCCTCGGCGGAGAAGCCCTTCACTGTTTCCACAGGAGTCGTCTCGCTCGTTCCTATCGCGGGACGGGGACACCGAACCAGGGCGGGGCAGCCGTGCGGTGTGGCCGGGAACGGCCAAGCGCGCGCAGACGGCACCGGAGGTCGCCTCCCGGCGGAGTGCCCAGGATCAGACCCTGGGCTGGGCACGCCACCCGGGACTCCCAACGATTTCCTCGTTGCGGCAACCGCTTGTCCCCAAGCGCTCGAAGCTGGCTACAGGTACAAGCGTCACGGCGAGGGGGACGGCCTGTGCACCCTTCCGGTCACCACGCCAAGGGGTCGTAGTCGTAGTCCTCGTACTCCAATTCTCTGCACAGATCGACCCGGACCCCGGCGAGCGCGGCCCGCACGCGCTCCACCATCTCATCGCTCATGAGGTGGTGGTGCAGGTCGAGCTCGCGCAGACCGGAGAAGGCCTCGGCACTGTCGATGAGCGCCTGTCCTCCCACGTCGGTGATCGTGCCCAACGACAGGTTCAGCACATTCAGTCCCCTGGTGACGGGGGCCTCCGCCAGCACCGGAATCCACTCGTCCACCTCAAGGAGATCGCACAGGCCCAGGGAGCGCAACCGGGGAAACGCCCCACCCGAGAGCACCGGCTCCAGATCCTGCGGTGAGATGTTGGAACGGGCGAAGTCCGCGCCCAGCCACAGTTCCAGGTGCTCCAAGGCGGGCAGGCCCGAGGAGGCCACCTCACGAACGATCCTGGCGGACAGGTCTTCGGAGTCCACCGTGAGGGAGCGCAGCGAGGTGTGCGAGGGCACGTGCAGCCTGAAAGGAGTTCTGTAGCCGTTGGCGGATCCACGCGTGGCCAGTTCCCGCAGGCGGGGGAAGGCGGCCAGGAGCCGCGTCATGTCACCCTGCATGATCCGGCTGCGCTCAGCCTCCTCCCCGGTGATGTCGCCGACGAAGACCGCGCGCAGGTTCGGCAGTGCCCACGCGTATTCGATCAGCAGCTCCACGGGCTCTTCCAACGCACGCGAACTACGACGGTCCCAGCTGCCGATGACCAGCGCCGTCACGTGCTCGGCGTCCACCTCGGACAGGAAGCGGGGGAAATACCCGGTGTAGTCGTCTGTTCGCCTCGCCGTTTGCCACCTGATCCGCAGCCGCCAGGCAACGGAAGGAGCGGAGGGCCAGTGATCGGCGGGCTCCGGGNGCTTGTCCGCCTCGGTGAAGGGGAAGTCGACCACGGGCAGACCCGCGAACACGCAGAGGTTGTACATGGAAGCTTTCCTTCAGGAGGCGGCAGTCGGAACCGGCCTTCCTACGACTGCCAGGTCACGGGATCGTCGGTCATGGATGCCGCCGTGCCGCTCGGTGCCAGCGGCACGGCGCGTCCTGCGACCGCGCGTGGGCCTTCAACGCTCACAACGCTTGCATGGAGGGACTTTACCCGCGAAGGACAGACGGGAGCGGGGAATTCGGGCCGGTTCCGAACTCGTCACCGCGTGCCTGCGCGCTCCCATCACGAGACCATGGGCGGTGCGTGACGTCCGTGACCTCGGAGCGGAACCGGTCGGAGCCCCCGGACCAGGGCTGAGGGGACGGTTGGTGTGGCCGGGATCGGCCGCGCCCTCACCGGGGGTGGTGACGGGCACAAGAAGGCGCCCCCGGTCGGAACCGGGAGCGCCTTCTCCTGTCCGGCCCCGTCCGGGGCGCGGCGGGCTACCTCAGCCGTTTTCCTTCTTGACGCGCTCGACGAGCATCTTCTTGCCCTGCTCGCCGGCCTTCTGGTTGTTCTCCTGGATCCGGCGGAACCACTGGGCGAGCTCGTCGTCGCCCTGTTTCTCGGCGTCCTTGATGTAGCCGTCCAGGCGCCAGACGTTCTCCAGCGACTGGTGGACGGCCCAGACCAGGTTGTAGTTCTTGTCCTTGAGCGGGCTCTCGGGCTCAGCCATGACAGCCTCCTCGGTGTCGTGTCTTTCCGCTGCCGGGACTCCACTGCCCAACCCGTCCGCGGGTACACACAGCGACGGGCGATGACGTACAGCCCCCGCTCCGCCTCGGCTGGGCTGGGGCCCCGCGGTCCGGGCCGCTCCCACCGCGCGCGGTCCGGCTACTCGGCCGCCGCGGTGTAGTACCAGCGGCTCTCGGCGTACTCCTTCGGCTCCTGCCGGTCGGACAGGTCGACGTCGACCCCGAGCCCGTCGAACTCGTCGTACAGGCGCTCCTCCATCTCCTCGCTCAGGAAGTGGTGGTGCAGGTCGAGCCTGCGCAGACCGGCGAAGGCGTCGGCGTGTTCGAGGAGCACCTGAGCGCCCTTGTCGGTGAGACAGCCCAGGGACAGGTCGAGCACCTCCACACGCTTGACGACAGGAGCCGCGGCCAGGGCCGGGATCCACCCGTCCAGCTTCTGGGCGTTGCGCACCCCCAGGTACCGCAGCCGGGGGAACACCTCTCCCGAGAGCACCGGCCCCAGATCCGCCGGGGTGGTGTCGCCGCCGTAGTCCTCCATCCCCAGCCACAGCTCCAGGTGCTCCAGCGCGGGCAGCCCCGAGGACACCACCTCGCGGGCGACGAAACCGGGCAGGCCGCCGCTCTGGAGGGTGAGCAAACGCAGCGCCTCGTGCGAGGGCACGTGCAGGTGGAGTGGGCCGTCCACGCCGTCGGCGCCCTTCGTGGTACGCTCCTCCAGGCGGGGGAAGGCCGCCAGCAGCGGCGCCATGTCGCCCTGGGTGATCCAGGAGAGCTCGCACTCGTCGCCGGTGATGTCGCCGACGAAGACGGAACGCAGGTTCGGCAGCGACCCGGCGTTTTCGATCAGCGGCTGCAGGAACCCCTCCGGGCCTCCGGTGATGGCCTCCCAGTCACCGATGACCAGCGCCCGCACTTGCTCGGTGTCCACCAGGGACAGGAAACGGGCGACGTACTCCTCGTACACCTCGCCGTCGTACCGCAGCCGCCAGGCCGTGGAGGCGGGAGCGTGCGGGTCCCCGCCCTGCCTGCGAATCCGCTCGATCCGTTCCTCCTCCGTGCCGCCAGCGGGGAACTCGACCACGGACAGACCCGCGAACTCGGTGAGTTCGGGCATAGGAAATCCCTTCGGAGGGGTGGGTATGTCCCCCATGCCTAGCAGTCGCGGGCGACAGACGGAAACGGGCGGGGAGCGGTCGAGGCGCCTGGAGCCGCTCAGCCCACTTCTCTGCGTTTCGCACCCCCAGGTACTTCAAGCGGGGGAACGCCTCGCCCGAGAGCACCGGCGCCAGGTCCTGCGGGGTGGTGCTGCCGCCGCAGTCCTCCATCCCCAGCCACAGCTCCAGGTGCTCCAGCGCGGGCAGACCCGAGGACGCCACCTCGCGCACGACCCGGCCGGGCAGACCCCCGGTCTCCAACGTCAGGGAACGCAACGAGTCGTGCGAGGGCACGTGCAGCCCGAGCTGGCCCTCCATACCGCCGGCACCCTTCACGGTCAGCTCCTCCAACCGTGGAAAGGCCGCCACGAGCGGCGCCAGGTCGGACTGGGAGATCCAGGAGAGCTCGCACTCGTCGAAGGTGATGTCACCGACGAAGACCGAGCGCAGGTTCGGCAGCGCGTCGACGTGCTCGGCCAGCAGAGCCGTGGCCTGTTCCAGACCTCCGTCGACGGCGTAACCCCACTCGCCGAGGACCAGCGCACTCACCCGCTCGGTGTCCACCGTGGACAGGAAGCGCGCGAAGTACTCGGGGCCCTCGTCCTCGGGAGTCCTCCGGAGGCGTTCGCTGATCCGCAGCCGCCAGGCCGTGGAGGCGGGGTCGTGCGGGTTGCCGCCCTGTCAGCGGATCCGTTCGAGCTGTTCCTCCTCCGTGCCGCTGGCGGGGAACCCGACCACGGGCAGACCCGCGAACTCGCTGAGGTCGGGCTTGGGGACTCTCTTCTCATGCTTCAGGGGGTGAAATGTTCCCCATGCCTAACGGTCCCGAATGACAGACGGGGATTCTGGAGCCTTCCGGGGCGTGGAGGCCCAGGGGCGAGGATGGTTATGGGCCCGGGGCGGCCGAAGGCGCGGCGTCCGGTGCGGTTCGCGGGGTGCCGTGCGGCCACAGGGTGTTTCGCTACAGGGAAGCGGAAGGCGGCTGCGCCGTGTCCCCGTTCCCGCGTCTGACGGACTCGGCCGGTTCCCCGGGCTGGACCGTCTGGACGGCCTGGGCTGCCCGGGCCCTCTGCGCGTTCCCCGGAAGGCCGTCAGCGCCAGGGCCCGCGTCCCGCTCGCGCAGCATGCGGTCCAGGCGTTCGACCTGCTGCCCGAGTTCCACCAGACGGGTCATGACCGCCTCGTGCTGGACCTCCTCCAGCTCCTGGTCCTCCGCCCAGCGGACCTCGCTGATCTCCTGCTCCAAGGACGTGACGATCACGGCGATGACGAGGTTCAGCATGATGAACGCCGTCAGCACGATGTAGAACACGAAGAAGATCCACGCCGTCGGGTGCTCCGCCAGCACCGCGTCCGAGACGTCCGGCCAGCCCTCCGTCGTCATCAGCAGGAACATCGTGTACAGCGACGCGCCCAGGTTGCCGAAGAACTCCGGCACGGCCTCACCGAACAGCTGGTGGGCGATGATCGCCGAGGTGTAGATGACCACCAGGAGCAGACCGATCACCGTTCCCACCCCCGGCATGGCCTTGAACAGGGCGGTGATGATCTGCCGCATCTGCGGGACGGCGGTGATCACCCGCAGGATCCGCAGCACCCGCAGGATGCGGAGCACGGCGAACGGGCCGGTGGCCGGGATCACCGAGATCAGCACCACCAGGAAGTCGAACCAGTTCCAGGCGCTCCGGAAGAACCGTCCCCGCCAGGCGTGGATCTTGAGGAACATCTCGACGACGAACACGGCGACGACGACGTACTCCACGATCACCAGATACGGAAGGGCGGAACCCCCATAAGTCATCCAACCCAAAATCACGGCATTGACCAGAATCACCGCGAGCATGATGTTGGAGAACCACCGACTCTCCACAAGCCTGGTGACCTGAGCACGCCGCAATGCCACTTCCCCCTCTGCAATTCCACTTCCGAGTGATTCGGACATGGAGCACCAAATATATCTAAGCGGGCTCAACTTCTGTGCAGCGCGTCTGCTTTGGGCCAGGTACGCACAGCTTCGCGCTCACATCAGCCGACACCGCCGCATCCCGTGCCCGCGCCCGCGCTTCCCGGAAGGCACGCCACCACCGGTTCCGGGGGTCGCCGGGAAGGCACCGGGAAGGCACCGGAAGAGGAAATGACAGGTGCCGTATCCCACATCCCGGCTTTCGGTCCGAACAATGACCGAAGGCGGTGAGACCGGAAACGCCGTGTCCGTCGGGGGTGTCCGGTCCGGGAGGGAGGGCCTTCCCCGGCGAGGAGGGCGCGGGCACGAGGGGTCGGGAGGGAGACGCGAGGCAGACGCGAGGGCGCGTGGGCCGACGGGCGGTGGTTCGGAAGGCCCTGCACGTCACTGGTATGTTCACTGCTGGCCACGGCAGGAAGCCCGACACGATGACGAGCCCGAGCCGTCGACAGCGCCAGCGCCCGCGACACAGGAAGAGACATGGCGGAGCTGAAGTACTTCACAGGTTCGATGAACTCGGGCAAGAGCACGATGGCCCTTCAGGAGCACCACTCACGCGGTGGCGAAGGAGTGCTCTACACGAAGCAGGACCGTGCCGGGGCGGGCATCATCTCGTCCCGCCTGGGCCTGGAGTCCCCCGCCGTGGAGGTGGGCGACGACCTGGACCTGTACGACGACATCGCCGACCGCAAGGCCTCCTACGTCATCTGCGACGAGGCCCAGTTCCTGTCCTACAAGCAGGTGGGGCAGCTCGCGGGCGTGGTGGACGGCATGCGGATCGACGTGTACTGCTACGGGATCCTCACCGACTTCCAGGGGCAACTGTTCCCCGGCTCGAAGCGCCTGGTGGAACTCGCCGACAAGATCGAGGTCCTGCCGGTGTCCGCGCGCTGCTGGTGCGGCGGCCGGGCCACCCACAACGCGCGCGTGGTGGACGGGGTCATGATCTACGAGGGCGAGCAGGTGCACATCGGCGGCAACGAGTCGTACGCGACCCTGTGCCGCCACCACTTCATGGCCGGAGTCGCCTGACCGCTTCGCCAACATGGACAACCCATCAGGCAGAGCTAGTCCGAACCGGGTATCCATATTTTGAATTCCACCTCAGAGACGCTGACCACCTTCGAAGCTTCGTGGTACATCGCGTTCTCTGAAACAAGTTCACCTGAACTTGAATCGCTCGGAGCTTCGAGTCTTATCTCGTAAACAGCACTTCTCGTCTGTGCGAGCAGGATGTAACCAGTAACACCGGGAGAAATTTCCCCATATACGAAGTAAGAACGGTCGGCCAGGTCTCCCTCACCTTGGGACTGAACCTCAACAAACTCTGACTCAATCTCGTTGAACCGCTCATCGAAATCGACCGATGCGACGTCAGTCCTCTGACCATCAGGAGAGGATATGACGGCATCGTATCTGTAGTTCATCATCCAGTTCTGCGCCGATTCATAGTCAGGAATCAACTCCCACTCACATCGATCGCTGATATGCCTTTCCTCAGCATCAACCGTGTCAGTGTAGTTGTCGTCCGTGTCGACCCTGGTCAACGAGAGTTTGCTGGATGAGCTGAGGTTCCTTGAGCACAGGTCCAAATCTCCTGGCTCGATCGTGGCTTGGGGCTCACCAATGAGCTCGGCGGACGTTTCAGCAGCCCCTGGCTGACCGTCAGCCCCTGTGGCAGTGAAGTCGAAGAACAACCCTGCCAGGCCAACAAGAGATCCGAAGACAACAAAAGCCGCCAGGGTCCCGCACCCGAAAACCGCCGCGGCGGCCTTCCACCCGTGCAGTCCCTGCTTGCTCGGCGGTGCCTTCTGGTCAACCACGACTGTCCTGCGCCTCCAACTGGGCCTGCACGTCCGGGTGCTCCAGCGGACGCGTGAAACCCATGACGTCCGCACGATTGGGGTCATCGTACTCGCGCACCGCGATCGGTCCACAGTTGGTGCACCAGGCCTCGACCATCAGACCGTCACCGATCACCATTCCCACGTGCCCCGGACCGGGAGGCTCCCCCGCCCGACTCACATGGAAGAAAACCAGGTCGCCGGGCTGTTCCTCTCCCTGTGAAACCTCGGGGCCGAAACCCCACTGGTCCTGGGAGATCCGCGGAATGGTGACGCCGATGCTCTCGTAGGCCTTCTGCATCAGACCGGAGCAGTCGAATCCGTTGGGGCCCACGCCGCCCCAGATGTAGGGCTTACCGCGCTGGGCCAGGGCCCAGTCGACCACGGCCTGGGTCAGCTCGTCCGGGGCGCTTCCGATCGGTGCGCCCTGCGCGTCGAGCTGGCAGGCGACCGCGGTCTCGATGGAGCCCGACGTGTCGTACTCCCCCTCCGCGTACTGCTGCGCCCACTCCAGCACGTCGTCCACGTACCACCAGGCGTGGTTGTAGCCGTAGATGGCCTGCCGGACGTCCTCCTTCAGGCCGTGGGCGATGAGGTAGTCGGCGGCGGCCGGGATCGCATCGGCGGGGTCGTAGACGCTGACGATCCCGTCGTCGTTTCCGTCGACGCCGTATCCCTGCTCAGGGCGCTCGTCCACGGGCTGCACGGGCTCGCCGCCCCAGCTGTTGCCCGCAGCCGAGCCGTCCAGGGAACCGAACTGCATCGGTCCGGCCGCGCCCCAGTCGTTGTGCCCCTCGGTGATCCCCGGGCCCTCCCAGCGCCCGTGGTGGGACTCCACCTGGCCCACACCTGCCAGGACGTTCCACGGAATCCCGCGGTCCTCCCCGACATCCATGTAGATCTCCAGGTAGTTCTCCGGGATGGAGTTCATCGCGTAGCCGCTCGCGTCCGGCTGCTCAGCGTCCGCGTCCGGTCCGCAGACCAGGCCGTTCGCCATCATGGAGCCGATCTGCTGGGTGGTGTTGGTGATCACGGGGATCACCAACATCGCGAACATGGTCATCAGGGCGACCGTGACGGCGACGGCGGCGCCGAACCACAGGCCCGCCGCCCCCCTGTCAGAGGACCTGCGGGTGAAAAGGGAGATCACGGGGTCACTCCTCCCCTCCGAACTGTCCGGCGTCGGCGGGCTGGAAGTCGAAGACCCTCCAGGAGCCGCCGCCGCGCACGACGGTGACGGCGAACTCGCCGAGGTTCTCGTCGAACTCGGCGCTCCCCGTCTCGGTGATGGACTGCGCCGTCACGACGAAGGTGACCGAGTCGGCCCCGAAGGTCCGTACCGAGTCGACCTGGGCCCGCCCCTCGGCGACCGCCTCGGCCTCGGACATCTCGCTCCAGAAGGCGCCGACCCGGCTGGTCTCGGCCAGCACCCCGGCGAACTCGGGGGTGGCCAACTCCTCCATCGAGGCGTAGTAGGACTCGGGGGACTGGGTGTAGTCGATGGTTCCGTAGGCCTCGGCGAAGGCGCGGGCCGTAGACCCGGCCGCCTGGAGTTCCGCCTCCGTGAAGGGGAACCAGTCCAGGACGTCCACGTCCTCGGCTGCGGTGGTCGGGATCGGGCTCGGCTCGACGGTGGACAGCCCGTCCGGGCCGCCGGGGCCGCCCGGGGGTTCCTCCTGGGCGGTTCCGGGCTCCGGGGAGGCCGCGGAGGGGTCGTCCTCCTCCTCGGCACCCCCGAAGCCTCCGAAACTGAGGTAGAGCCCGAACACGACCAGCACGACGATCAGTCCGAGGAAGACAGCCCGCTGGGCGCGTTCGGGGAGAGGGTTGGGCATCGCTTCGGGCCTTTGTTCGTCAGTCGTCGTTCAACCAGAAGGGGACGTCCCGCTTGCGGTCCCTCGTCGGGGAAGAACTGCTCTCCCCCCAGAAGGGGGTGATGGGAGCGTTGTCCTTGCGCTTGCCGGAACCGGTCAGCCAGCCGCCGTCGCCGTCGCCCCGGCCCCGGCTCTCACCGGAGGGCGCGGGACGGGCGGGACGCTGGGGGGCGGGGCGTTCGCGCCGCTCCCTCGGCGAGCCCCAGCGCGAGGCCCGGGCGTTGGGGTTGCCCCGGGCCGGGGTGTCCTCGCGTCCGCCGAAGATGCCACGGCCCGTGCTGGGATCGGGCCGCTCGGAACTCGCGGCGCGACCGCTCCCGGCCGCGGGGGCGCTCCCGCCGAACACCGAGCCGCCGCCTCCGCCCCCGTCCCGGCGCTCGGAGCCGCCACGGCTTCCCGAGCCGGTACCGAACACGGAGGCCCAGCCGCTGTCACCCGTACCGGTGTAGCCGCCGCTGGGACGGGGCGGGATGGAGCCGGAGGCCGCACTGCTGCCGGAGAGGCTCGGGGCCTGGTCACCGCTGCGCGCGGGGCCGGCGGACCGTGTGCCGCCACCGCCCACACCACCGCCGCCAGCCGGAGCGCTCCTGGTGACGTTGAGGGGCGGGGCCGCGTTGTCGCGGACCCTGCCGTACCCGGCGGTGCCGCGTGCCCGCGCTCCGTCCGCCCGGACCGGGCCTCCGTCGGCCGGAACCTCGTCGCCGATTCCGGTGTCCACACCGCCGTTGGGAACTCCTCCCCCGCCCGCGGGAACTCCAGCGGCCGCTCCGGCGATCTGCGGTCCCCGGCGCAGCCCCCAGGCCTGCGCCTTGAGGTTGGCGACCGGAGGCAGGACCACAGCGCTCCGGCTGAGCGCCTGGCTCTGTGCGGCGTCGCTGACGATGCGCGAGGTGAAGGTGTTCGCGTTGACCGAGGAGAACAGGTACGCGAAGGGCTTGCGGTAGACGAACAGGGCCACGGTGAAGAGCGCCAGCAGGATCATCTGCAAGCCCCAGCCGAGGCTGGTGGACATGACCATGCCGTAGCACATGACCAGAAGCGAGATCAGCAGCACGACGAAGATCTGTTTGAGCAGGAAGCCGATCATCAGCTCGACCCAGCGCAACAGGACCATGCGCCCGTAGCCCGGGTGGATGCCGATGAGCAGGAATACGGGCGCCAGGAGGAAGAGCAGGAGGAAGGCGATCTTCAGCACGATGAGCGCCACGGATCCCGCGAGGATCAGCCCTCCGGCAAAGACCGAAGCGAAAAGCGCGAGCGTGGCCACTCCCAGGCGACTTCCCTGGTCATCGCCCGCGAAGAGCGGGTAGACGCTGGGATAGGAACTCTGAACGCTCGTCGCGATCTCTTCGTAGTTCTCCTGCTTCTCCTCGATGAGCGTGTTGGGATCTATTTCATCGTCTGCGATCTGTTGCTGTTCTATACGGCTTATCCCCTGAGCAGCGATGAGGTCACCGGCGTGGTGCATGGCCGCATTCTCCGCAACATCACCGTTGCCGAACTGCCCGGCGACCCAGGGCTGGCACACGAGGCTGGACCACAACATGTCCGCGTTGCGCCTGACCTGGAAGTCGGCTTCTGACTCCCAATCCGCGCGCTCCGGAGCCTCGGCCCCGGGTGGACAGGTCCCCGACCCTCCTCCATAGGGGATCTGCCCGACCGTACTGGTCACCAACTGGCTGCCGGAGTTCACCAGACCGCTGGCCATGCCCATGATCTGGGCCGGGTTGACCAGAATCCACAGCCCCAGAGCCGTCGCCGCGACCATCCAGATGCTGGACTCGATCGTGAGCGTCATCCTCTTCCGGATGAGCCCGAACCAGCCCAGCCACAGGGCGCCGAGGATGACGACGGTGGGGATCAGCGGACGCCAGATGCCCTCCCTCAGCGTGACGACCACGTTCTCGACGAGTTCGTTGAAGCTGGCGAGGAGGCCGTCGGAGGTCGCGGCCTGGTACACCGTGATCGTCGACTGGTTGATGGTCTTGGACAGGTCCCAGGCCGTGTTGGCCAGGGTCGCCTGCGCACCGTTGCTGATCCCGTCGACGCAGGACTCGGTGATCATGTGCCACTGCTGTCCGGCGGTGCCGTACTGGCCGTACATGCTGGCGTCGGGCGGCAGGCCGTCCGTGGAGCCCTCGATGGAGGACTGCGACTGCGGGGGCACGAGCAGGCCGTCGGAACCGCTTCCCGCCGACTCCGGCAGCGGCGCGGGCTCGCCCGGGCACAGCGGGTTCGCCTGGGCCCCGCTCAGGGGTAGCACGACGAGACCGGTCAGCATGAGGAACGTCATCAGGAGGCGTCGCCATCCCCGCCGTCGGACGTGCTGATGCGTCATCTGCTGGCTCCTGCGTCGTGGTTCGGCCGAAGGCGATGTTCGCAGACACCGGGGCCCCGTCGACGCGCCCGTACACGCGTGCACACCGCACGCGGCCGTGCGCGACCGCAAGGCCCCCGCATGTCTCTACCCCATCCTCTATGGTGCGCCATCACCGGGTTGGGGAACGGGCGCAACGCGTCGGGTTTTCCCCTTCTCTCCCCCGATGTGGCCAGACGCTGGGGGACAAAGACGACCTCTGTCAACGTTTGCGCAGGTAGTGGGCGCGAACGGCCTTCCGAAACACCCAGAAACCACAAGGCCACAATTTCCTAGCCGCCTCTGCACTATGAGGGGCGTCACACTCAGTTTCACCACGAAAAGCGGACACCGCGCCATCAATCAGACTGGCACCCGATACCAGAACTGTCTTCGGTGGAACCCCGAGTCCGCATTGCCGCAGGACCGAAACCTGACCTAGGTCCACAACGGCATCGCCCTGTTCCCTTCCGGCTCAACAGCCCCTTCCCGCCCGGACCGCCCCTCGTCACCGGTGGCATCCTCGAACGCCTCCGGGCACCCCCGGGCGACGCCCCGCCCAACCGGGCTGAGGGCCGGGACATCACAAGAAGCGACCATCCGCCCCTCACCCCCACGCCGAAGAGCCAGCCACGCCCGTCCCCGCCGGGCCCGCGCCGAACCCGGGAGCGCCCGGAGGCGTCACATCACATGACTCCCCTCCTCCGCTTCTGTGAGGCCCCGTGAGCACCGCCCCCGATCCGCCGCCCGGTTCCGCGTCCGCATCCGACCCGGCGCCCACGCCCTCCTCCGGCCCAGAGCCCGAGCCCGAGTCGACGCACGCCCTCAGCAAGGGCGCCGTGTGGACGGTGGTCGTGGCCGCCACCATGTACCCGCTCCTGGTGGGCGCGGCCCTGTGGGCCGGAGGGATGTTCGCCGTCCTCGGCCTGCTGTACTCCGGCTGGAGTTACACGGTCCTGCTCGCCATGACGGCCCTCGCGTTGGTTGGCGGCGGGCACTGTCTGTTCCTGTGGATCCTGCGACGGCAGGGTGTTGCCCGCACCTGGGAGTTCCCGACGGTCCTGAGCACGGCGTTGGCCCTGGCACTCTTCGAGATGCCGTTGGCGGTACTCCTGCGCCTGGATGGCTTCCCACCCCTGCCGCTGACATGCCTGGGGCTCTCTCTGCTCGGTATCGTCACGCTGGCGGCGCTCCGGCACCGGCACAGGTTCGTGTTCGCGCTCGCCCTGGTCGTCGCGGCTGCACTGCTGCTCCACGGCATGTCGTGGATGACCGCTGTGGAGAACCAGCGGCGGGACCGGGCCGAACTCCTGAGCGAGGTCGCAGACTTCCCCATCGCCATCGCCGTGCTGGACTCCCCTGACTGGGAGCCGTCGGGCATGCAGGTCGTCAACAACGATGTGCAGGAGAAGAGCGCCGACATCACCTACGTGCCGGTCAACCCCTCCCCCGAACTCGACGGGTTCGGTCTCACGTTGCGCAGCCACCCTCTGGAGGGGGAACACGAGTCGGGGTGGACGCCCCTGTACGAGCTGTGTGACCTGGAGGACGGGCCCTGGGCGTGCGAGGAGCACGGGGACACCGTCATCGCCGTCGACGCGGAGGGGGAGGAGGTCGAGTTCATGGAGGCGCGCACGGAGTTCACCGACGGGGCCAGGGCCACGCTCATGACGGACCTGCCCGACGACTCGCGGGGAGTTCCGACCATGGAGTTCCCCGACATCGACATGGCGCGGCTGTCGGAACACATCCGGGAGGCGGAACCGGGAGAGGCCGAGGAGATCGCCTTGGCGGTCACGGAATGACACTGCGCGAACACGCGGGACGACGGGTCCCGTCCTCCTCGCACCGTGCCGCGCGGGTGACCGCTACCGGCCACCCTCCCGCCGGGGTGTGGGGAACTGTCCGCACTCGGGGGAGAATGGTTCAGGAAACATGGACGAGTGTCACAAAGTGCTGCTGTAGGGCTTTTCTCGGATAGATTGTCCTGCGCATCGTCACCCCTCTCCAGACCCCCTGAAGGGATGCGCGCCTATGTCCACCTCCGGTCACTCCTCCGTCGGCCGCTACGAGCTGCGGGAGAGGCTCGGCGCTGGCGGGATGGGAACCGTGTGGCGCGCCTGGGACCCCTCCCTCCAGCGCGACGTGGCCATCAAGGAGGTCCTCCTCCCCCAGGGCATGGACCCCGAGGCCCGCGCCGAGGCGCACGCCCGCACGCTGCGCGAGGCCCAGGCCACGGCGCGGATCAGCAACACGGCGGTGGTGACGGTCCACGACGTCCTCGAACACGAGGACAGCCCGTGGATCGTGATGGAACTGCTCAGCGGCACGTCCCTCCAGCACCAGCTGGACCACCACGGCCCGATGCCGGTGGAGCGGGTCGAGGAGGCCGCCAGGTCGCTGCTCGGCGGTCTGAAGGCGGTGCACGCGGGCGGGGTCACCCACCGCGACGTCAAGCCCGCCAACATCATGCTCACCGACGACGACCGGACCGTGCTGACCGACTTCGGGATCGCGAACGTCGACGGCGGCGCCGCCCTCACCCAGACCGGCGTGTACATCGGGTCGCCCGAGTACATGGCGCCGGAGCGGTTCGAGGGCAAGCGCGCGCTGCCCGCGTCGGACCTGTGGAGTCTGGGCGTCACCCTGTACGCGCTCCTGGAGGGGCGCTCGCCCTTCAAGCGGGAGAGCATCACGGGGATCATCAGCGCGGTGCTGACCGCGCCGATGCCGCCGCGGCTGTCGCTGGACGACGGCGGGCACGGTCCCGCGAGCGCGCCGCTGCGGGCGCTGATCGCGGCGCTGCTGGCCCGGGACGCGTCCGCGCGGCCCAGCCCCGACGAGGCGCTGGCCCTCCTGGAGCGGGAGAAGCAGGCACAGGACGGCAGCGGCGGCGGCACCGGGGTGCAGGACTCCCCCGGCACCGGGGGCCAGTCCGTACCCCTCACCGGCCCCCAGGACGCGGGCGGCGGCTCGTGGCAGGCTCCCGGCACCGGAGCGCAGAGCGCGCCGGGCGGCGGCGCCGTTCCCACCGGCCCCTCGGGGGGTTACCGCCCGCCGTTCCCCGTCGCGGGTCCGGGAGCCCCCGGGCAGGGAACTCCGGGTCAGGGCGCCCCCGGCCCGGGCCCCCACCCGCCGTGGCACGCGGCTCCGAGCGGCCCGCACAACCCCGGGTTCGCGAGCGGGCCGAACAGTCCAGGCGGACCTCAGGGCGGACCGAACGCCCCGGCGTTCCCGAGCGGGCCCCACAACCCCGTCGGCCCCCAGAGCGGCCCCAGCGGCCCCGGGTTCGCGAGCGGGCCGCACGGTCCCGCGTTCCCCTCCGGTCCCCACAGCCCCGGTTTCCCGGGCGGACAGACCGGTCCGAACCTTCCCGGCGGGATGGCGGCGAACGGCCCCGGCGCGCGTTCCGGGGGCCACCCGCAGGCGCCGCACACGGCGGGTCACCAGTCCGTGCCGCAGTTGGCCCCCGCCCCCGGGACGACCGGCCAGTTCTCCTTCCCCGGGGGCGCGCCGACGGGACGGGGCCCGCTGCCCGGCCAGCCGGTCGGCGGTCCGGGACACCCGGGGATGTACCCCGGGCACGGCGGCGGCCCGGCCACCGGCGGCCAGATGCCGTGGGAGCGCCCCCGGACGGGCATGCCCGGGACCGTGGTCACCGCGGCCGTGATGCTGGTGCTCAACGGGCTCTACCTGCTGGTCCTCGCGGTGCTGTTCACCGTGGAGTCCACCAGCGGGTCCCTGGAGGTGAACGGGGCCTCCATGGCCCAGCTCTACGTCTGGGGTCTGCTGTCGACGGTCGCGGCGCCCGCTCTGATGACCCGGTCGCGCCTGGTCTACGGGGGCGTCGTGCTCCTACAGATGGTGGCGGCGGTGGTCCTGGTGCTCAACATCTTCACGGTGGTGGTCTACGCCCCCGAACAGCTGCTGATCTACCTGCTGGTGCTGGTGTTGAACCTGGCGGTCGCGGGCCTGCTGCTGATCCCGGCGAGGGCTCGGGCCTACTTCGGGTTCGGCGCGGCCTTCCGCTGACGTCACCCCGGACGCCTCTCCGCGGGCCCCGGGGCCGGGCGCGCTGGTTTCCACGGCGCCGTTTTCCACCGCGCTGTGGGCGCCGGGGTGCCACGGCAGTGGCATGCTGCTCGCTATGCACGAAGATCCTCGGGACGGGCGGGACAGGGCGGCGTCGGGACTGTGGGGGCGCGTCGCGTGCGCCTGGGCGGTCGCCTTCGCCGTGCTCCACCTCTACTGGGCGCTGGGCGGCAACTGGGGCCTCGGCGTCTCGGCGGGCCCTGTGGCCGAGGAGCGCCCCGGGTGGTTCGTGGCGGTGGGCTTGTGGGGCGTGGGGCTGCTGTGCCTCGTCGGCGGTGCGCTGGGCTGGCTCCTCTCCAGACCGCGTCCTCCCGGCCCGACGGGACGGGTGGTCAGGGTCCTCGGCTGGTGCGTCTGCGCCGTGCTGCTGCTGCGCGCCGTCACCGTCGAGGTGATGCTGCTGGCCGACCCCGCGGGCCGGGAGACCACCGTCAGCCCGGAACAGCGGCTGTGGACGCTGCTGCTGTGGAACCCCTGGTTCCTGGTCGGCGGGCTCGTCTTCGGCCTGGCCGCGCTGGGGTTCGCACGGACGCGGAACCAGGGGAACGGCCCCGTCTGAAGACGCACCGCGGAACGCCGGGCAGCGCCGGGGAACACCACGGAACATCCGGCAATTCCAGGGAACATCGCGGAACGCCTGGCGGGGAACCCCGTGACCACGGCGTCGGCGGCGAGCCGGTTCCCCGCTGACCGCCCCGTACGCGGGAACCGGTGCCCCGTACGGGAAACGCGGGCGAACGGGAACCGACGCCCCACACGGAAACCGACAACGCGCGGGGACCGAGGCCCTACCCGGAAACCGGCCCCGGACGAGAGGCCGACCGGCCCCCGACCGGCCCCGAACCGCTCACCAGCGGGTGACCTTCAGCT
The DNA here is from genome assembly GCA_000340945.1 of Nocardiopsis synnemataformans DSM 44143. Classification (GTDB taxonomy): domain Bacteria; phylum Actinomycetota; class Actinomycetes; order Streptosporangiales; family Streptosporangiaceae; genus Nocardiopsis; species Nocardiopsis synnemataformans. The sequence continues at coordinate 114,127 of ANAW01000169.1, forward strand.
CTCCCAGCTCCGCCAGGGCGACGCGCCCCTCCTCGGCCAGGACGCGCACTGTCTCCTCCGCCTCGGAGAGGGTGACGTGGCGGCCCCGCGACACGGCCTCGGCGGGCGAGGGGCTCTCCATCCACAGCCGGGGCCCGCTCTCCCACACCATCTGCACGACCGCGCCGCCCGGGGCGGTGAACACCGCGAACGTGCCCTTGCTGGGGGTGAGCCGGTGGACGACCAGACGCGCGGCGGCCGTCTCCAGGGGTTCGGCGTAGTCCATGAAGCCGAGGCCCTCCTCGGCGGCGTCCGCGTAGTGGACCTCCAGCAGCCCGGTGTGGGCGGAGCGGGCCTCCTCGCGCGGCCAGACGGCGCCCACCACCCAGCGGCTGAGGGGTTCCTCGACGCGTTCGCGGGACAGCGCCGGTCCGTGCCGGACGCGCAGGAGGTCGAAGTCGCGTTCGAGGGCGATGGTGTGCCCCCGGTCGCTGCTCAGCGTGGCGACGAAGAAGCGCGGCAGCCAGGGCAGGACCATCCGGGACAGCTCGCGGACGCTCACGCGGCCCTGGTAGTGGGAGATCCACTCGGGGACCTCGTAGGGCCCCGGGTTGTTGAAGGACACGTGGACCATGGGCTCGCCGTCCACGGCGGGGCCGGGGAAGGCCGCCCCGCGGCCGAAGCGGCGGCGGTTCCAGTCCATGCCGACGTGGAGCTTGCGGTCGGGGTCGCCGTCCCACTCGACCGTGAGCCCGTGGGCGCGCAGGGCCTCGGCGACCTCCTCGCCGACTGCCGCGCGGCGGATCGGGTGGCTGGCCCCGAAGCCGATGGTGAGCGAGGACCCCGCGACCGCGTGCGCGGCGTCCTGGCTGTGGTAGAACGCGTACCCGCGCGCCGCGGTGTCGGAGGGCCGGGAGTTGCGGGCGGCGAGTTCGCCCTCCAGGGCGGTCCTGGCGCAGCGCTCGCAGCAGGTGAACTCCTCGCGGGCGATGACGCCGGACTCGTCCAGGGCGCGGAAGGCGCGTGTGAGGCGCTCGCCGTCGGTGCGGGCGGGCCAGCGGCGCTGGCGCTGGACGTGCTCGGCCAGGGCCCGGTCCACGTGGTCGTGGAGCCGGGCGGAGGCCTCGCGGACCTCCCGCCCGCCGGGGTCGCCGTCCTCCAGCGTGTCGAGCAGGCTCCGGCGGGCGTCCCGGAGGAGTTCGACGAACCCGTCCCGGCCCGAGGCGACCCCCACCGCGACCGTCTCCCTGGCGGAGGCGAGGGGGTGGACGCTCTCCCTGACTTCACTCATCCGCCCAATGTGTCAGAAGCGGGAGGCGTTTGGGGACGATTGCCGAAGTCGCCACTGTCCGCATCCGGACAACTACCGCGACACTGGTCACACCAGGTGCCGGGGCGGCGGCCGAGGGACGCGCACCCCGGTGTGGTGACCGCAGGGCGGTGACCGCGGCGGCGGTCGGAGCGGAGCGCCGGGACGGTCCCGCCCGCCGCGTCCCCGCGGGGCGTCGCCGAGTTCCACGCGTCACAGCAGCCGAGCGCACCCGCCCGCCGCGTCCCCGCGGGGCGTCGACGGTGCCCGCGGTCAGCGCTCCGCGCGGCCGCGGGCTCACCTCCACGACCGCCATGGAGCCGGTGAACGCCCGCCCGCGCTCCCCGCGGACGCGGGGCCTCACCCGTGGGCGACCAGGTCGTGCCCCGCCAGGCGGCTGACGCGCTCGTCGCGGACCTGCCGGGCGAGGGCCGCGGTGGCAGCGAGCTCGGCGACGTCCGCGGCCCGGGTGCCGAGGAAGCCCGCCGCGGCCAGGTGTTCGGCGTACTCGGCGGTCGAGTCCACCGCCTCCTGGCACTGCTCCCACTCGCGGTGGGCCGCGACGGCCTGCTCGACCAGGCGCCCGTACTCGGTGATCTGGGCGACCCGGGCGCGCACGGCCTCCTCCACGGCGTGCAGGTGCTCGCGCTGGGGCTTGAGCGCCTCCCTGACGCGGGGCGAGACCGCCCGCTGCCAGCGGCGCAGGTGGGAGCGGCGCAGTTCGCGCTGCCGGGCCAGGAGCGAGGCGATGCGCCACTCCTGTTCGTACAGGACGGTCAGCGCCCGGTCGGTGTCCAGGGACTCCCCGCCGAGTTCGGCCCGGGCCCCGCGCACCAGGTCGATCGTGCGCTGCACCTCCACCAGCAGGGCGTGGTCGCCCTCGCTCACGTCGTCGGGCAGCACCACGCGCTCCCGGTGCCGCTCCTGATCGGTCCGGCGCACCCGCGAGGTGAGGGCGTCGGCGGTGACCACGGCAACGAGGACCCCGAACACCACCCACGGGATGCCCGGCGAGGGGTCCTGGGGCACGACGTCCATCAGCCAGGCCGGTGCGGCGGCCAGCGTGCCCGCTCCCGCCGCGGCGCCCGCGGCCCGCACGGCGGGGTGGGCGTCCCGCCGGAAGGCCAGGGCGGCGACGTAGGCGACGAGGCTGACGCTGGCGATCACCATGCCCAGGTACCAGCCCGCGGTGATCAGGGCCAGGGTCGTGGTGAACCCGACGCCGAGCAGGTGGACACCGCTGTCGGACAGCCGTGGCGGGCGGGTCTCGGCGGACCCGCCGCCGCGTCTGGGCGGGGGCCCCGGGGGCTCCGCACCCCGGGAGGCCTCCCCGCGCCGGCGGGCGGGCAGGACGGGGTCGATAACGGGTCGCGGCCGGATGACGTCCTCACGCATGGGCGGTCCCTCGTGAGCGGTGGGGGGGTCGGAATGCGGGGGCTGGGGGGCCGGGCACCCGGGGCGGAACCCGACAGGGTAGGAGATTCCCACCCGGGAGCGCCCCGAACCAGGCGCCGCGCACCCCTTGTCCGGAAAGGCCCGTCGGCCCGCCCCGTCCGCCGTGTTCCTGTACTCGTAGCGAGGCTGGGGCGCTCGACCCCCGCTACAGGTACAGGGTCTCACCGCAGTTCAGTACCCCCTTTGCGTCACACCCGCAACGGTTTCGGACGACCGCCTAGGACTGCTCGTCGCGTCCGCCCGCGGGCACCAGGTTCTCCCCCGCCTCCTCCTCGCCGGGACGCTGGCGGGTGGGGTTGGTGTCCAGCCAGCGCAGCAGGTTCTCCGAGACCAGGTCGACGCCGATCCGCCCGACCCTGCCGTCCAGGTCCCGGAACAGGCACTCGCCGTTGCCGAGGTTGCGCAGCACCGCGAGGTGGTCCTCGTTGGTCTCCACGCCCAGCAGGGACATGACGCTCTCCACCTCGAAGCGCTCGCTGGAGCGGAAGGCGAACACCGAGGACAGGCAGTTGGTGACCTGCTCGTTGAGGAGGTCACCCGCGTTCTGCGAGACGAGGATGAGCGCGGTGTTGCGGGAGCGGCCCATGCGCGAGACCTCGGGGACGAGCTTGGCGCCCTCGGGCGTGGAGGTGACCGCCCAGGCCTCGTCCAGGAAGATCGCCTTGGGCAGGTGCCGGTCCAGGCCGTTCATCAGGCGGCGGGCGAACTGGGAGACCAGGTAGAGCAGGGCGACGGACAGGCGCTGCTCGTAGGAGTAGTCGTCGCGGCCCACGCCGGAGTCGGGCAGGGTGAGCCCGCCCAGGGTGAACACGGTGGTCCAGCCCTCGGTGTCGATCTGGGCCTCGCCCTGGGGGTCGAAGCACAGGCTGGCCAGCCGCATCTCCGACATGGACTGCAGGACGGCGCCCAGGTTGCGCGAGGCCGCGCCGGGCGAGGAGACCAGGTGGTCCACGACCTTGGCCAGGGAGGGCTGGGGCTGGTTGGCGACGGTCGCCACGGCCTGGATCATGGCGGACTCGCGCTCCTCGCTCATGCGGGGCAGGAGCAGGCGCAGGGTCTCGGTGGCCATGGTCTTCTTGGCGGACAGGTCGTCGCCGAAGGCGAAGGGGTCGAGCAGGCCCGGCTGGGCCGAGCCCAGGGACATCATGCGGGCCTTGCGGCCGCGTCTGCGCAGGAGTTCGACGAGGGACTCGGCGTCGCCCTTGGGGTCGATGGCGGCGACGGTGACCCCGCGCAGGGCGAGCTGGTAGATGAGCAGGAGGGCGAGGGTGGTCTTGCCGCCGCCGGGCTCTCCGGTGATGGCGATGGCGGTGGGGCGGTTGCGTGCCGCGGCGACCATGGGGTCGAAGTGGACGATGGAGCGGGCGCGGCCGATGGTCTCGCCGACGTAGGGTCCCACCCAGCCGCCGCCGGTGTGGTCGACGCGGTCGCCGACGTCGACGGTTGCGGTGGGCATGCCGCCCGCGATGGTGCGCAGCGGCTGGCGCTGGGCGTAGGCGTTGAGGCGGATGCGGTCGCCGGGCAGCGACTCGTTGAACAGCGAGAACTGGTCTCCGGTGGAGTTGATGACGTCGATGCCGATGTCGCGGTAGTGCTCGATGACCGCCTCGACGTGCTGGCCGAGGAGGCGCTCGGTGGGCGCGGACACCATGAGGCGGTGCCAGCCGTAGACGAAGGGCAGGCGCTCCTTGGTGATGCCGTGCTCCAGCATGCGGGCGGCGTCGATCTGCTCGGCGAGCGCGATGGGCGCCTCCACCCCGGCCTCGCGGATGTGGGCGTCCATGTCGCGGGCGTGGGCGAGCTTGCGGCCGACGTCCTTGGAGGCCTTGGCGGGCGGGATGAGCTTCATCCGCAGGGACATCTCCACCGGGAACGGGAGCGCGTCGGCGTGGTGCATCCAGGGCTCGCCGTCCGGGAAGGGCATCAGGTCCGGGAAGCGGGCGAAGGACAGGAAGGCGACGTGGGTGGACCCCGCGGGCTGTTCGAGGCGCAGCGCGGAGCGGCCGTTGTGCACGACGCCGTCGACGAGCGCCTCGATCTCGCCGCGGCCCCAGGTGCGCCGTCCGGCGGCCGAGGGGCGGATCTCCTCGGCGGTGCCGCTGACGGCGTGCCGGATGAGCCAGGCGATCTCGTCGGAGGTGGCGTGGCGGGCGTGCAGCGAGCTGGCGGCCAGGGCGCGGCCGAGCCGCTCGGCCTGGTCGGTCCAGCGGGCGATCTCGCGGTCGTCCACGGCGTCGTCGTTGATGCCCAGGACCTGCTCGGTGCGCTGGTAGGCGCCGAAGAGCTGGGAGAACAGGCCGAGTCCGGCGCCGGCGTTGCGCTGGCCGAGGCGGACGCCGAGGTAGACCTCCTTGGTCCAGAAGTCCTTGGCCCACACGTGCCGGTACGTCTCGTCGAGGTAGTCGTACCAGCCGGAGCCGGAGTCGGAGGTGGCGTCGAGCCGGGTGGCCCACTCCGCGGCCGGGTAGGTGCGGTGGGCGACGCGCAGGTGGACCTCGGCGTCGTTCATGCGGATGGCGGCGAGGGCGATGGTGACGTTGGTGGCCAGCGCCTGGCGCTCCTCGGGCGTGGTGAACTCGTAGGAGACCGTGGGCAGGCGGAAGTAGGCCCAGGCCTCGCTGTCGCTGAACAGCACGCGGTCGTCGAAGTAGCGGACCGCGAGGCGGGTCGCGCCACGGGTTCCCCTGGTGCCGGTCATCTCTTCGCCCTTCTGGTCACGTCGCGTGGCGGGGTTCCGTCGTTCCTACCCGGACCCGCCGCCCTCGCCCCCTTCATAGTGGAGTATCGCCCCGGAACGGGAGAAGCGGACGGGGTTACGGCGCGCCAGAATCCCGGAGGACGGCGTCGGGCCCGCCTCCGGGGGAGACGGGCCCGACCTGCCGCGGGGGCGGGGGGAGCGTTCGGCGGCCCCGTCCTAGCAGGCGGTGTCGATGGTGTCCTGGATGGAGGACCTCTCGGCGGAGGTGACGGTGAGGTCGTAGCGGTGCTTCACGTTGACCCAGGCCTTGACGTAGTCGCAGTGGATCGCGGTGTTCTCCGGCATCCACTGGGAGGGGTCCTTGTCGCCCTTGGAGCTGTTGCTGCTGACGGTGACCGCCCACAGCTGGGGGGAGTCGACGTCGTTGGCGAAGTCGCGGCGCTGCGCGGTGGTCCAGTCGGCCGCGCCGGTCTTCCAGGCCTCGCTGAGCGGGACCATGTGGTCGACGCTGATCTGGGAGACGTCGCCGTCCCACCACACGTCGTCGAAGGTGCTGTACCAGCGGCCGGAGGTCGGCTGGCAGTCGGAGTCGGTCACCACGTCGTGGCCGTCGCGGACGAGCACGTACTGGCGGGCGGTGCAGGGGCTGTCGACGACGTTCCAGTGCGGGAAGAGGCTTCGGTCGTAGCCGGTCTGGGGCCCTTGGCCCGGACGGTGAGGGAGTCGAGCTGGCTCTGGGCGGTGGGGGTGCCGGGGATGCCCGGGGGCAGGACGTGGTCGGCCGCGGCCGGGGCCGACCAGCCCAGGACGACGGCGAGGACGGCGGCGCTGAGGGCCGCGAGCGCGCGGGGGAGCGCACGGGGAAGGGGGGACGACACGTTTTCTCCTCTGTGAGCGGGTGGGAGGAAACCACGGACCCCACCACTGTGCGACAGCCGCCCTTCTCCCACCAGTACCCCCCGGGAAATTCCGTCCGAATCGGGGATGACTCCACGACACTTCCCGTAGAGTTCTGCACCAGCCCCTGAACCGTATTCGTGTGAGCTAGCGCACAGCAAAAGTGCGTTCTTTCACAAGCCCCCTCAGAGGCGAAGGGTGCACCTGGACGACCTGGGAAGACGCACCCTCCGACCGACCCCCGGTCACACTGGGTGACGCTACGCAGGTGAACGACGGGATCCATCCTCGAAGAAAGGGGAAGAATGGAAAGGAAAACCGGCTGTCCTCACAGTTTTCCCCCATATAGTATAACTGTCATACCCGCCAGAAAGGACACTAAACACCGCACATAAAGAAGCCGTAAGTAGGCCTGCCTGTCCTTTGTTAAGTTCGCATGTCGTAGGAGAAACCGTCGACATCGGAGAGGATGAGCCCCGCCAGGGGATCGACCATGACTCTGCAGATGGACCTTCCGACAAGCACAGCGGACGAGTACCCCACACGCAAGAGCACCGAGCCCGCCCTGCTGTACCGCAGGGACCCCGCCGTCTGGGGGACCGACGAGGGCCCCTTCTCCCACGACGAGCTCTGCGCCTATGACGGGCGCGGCTACACCCAGATCGAGTCCCTCGTCACCCAGGACGAGGTCAGGGCCTACAGCGCCGAGCTGGACCGGCTCGGCTCCGACCCCGGGCTGCGCGGCGACGACCGCGTGGTCGTCGAGCCCTCCTCCGACGAGGTGCGCTCGGTGTTCGAGGTGCACAAGGTCAGCAAGGTCTTCGCCGACCTGGTGAACGACCCGCGCCTGGTCGACCGCGCCCGCCAGCTCCTGGGCTCGGACGTGTACGTGCACCAGAGCCGCGTCAACTACAAACCGGGCTTCGGCGGCGGCTCGTTCTACTGGCACTCCGACTTCGAGACCTGGCACGCCGAGGACGGCATGCCGCGGATGCGGGCGGTCAGCTTCTCGGTCGCCCTGACCGACAACTACGCGCACAACGGCGCGCTGATGATCATGCCGGGATCGCACAGGACGTTCGTCTCCTGCGTGGGCGAGACCCCGGACGACCACTACCGCGACTCGCTCAAGAGCCAGCGCGTGGGAACGCCGGACCAGAGCTCCCTGTCCTACCTGGCCGACCAGCACGGCATCGACGTGCTCACCGGCCCGGCGGGCGGGGTGACCGTGTTCGACTCCAACTGCATGCACGGCTCGGGCGGCAACATCACGCCCTACCCGCGGTCCAACGTCTTCATCGTCTTCAACAGCGTCGAGAACGCCTGCGACAGGCCGTTCAGCGCCCCCGCCCCGCGCCCGGAGTTCCTCTCCTCCCGCGAGTTCGACCCCGCGGGCCGCTGACGCGCCCGAGCGCACCGCGTGGACGCCGCCCGCCGCGAGCGGAACGCGTGCCCGCGGGGAGGGCATGACCCCGCGCCCCCGTGCGGGGCGGGCCCCGAGCCCGCCCGGCACGGGGGCTTCCCCGTGCCGGGGAGCCGCCCGGGTGAGGGGACTGGGGCCGCCCTGCCCGGTGTCCGGGACTGGGACTGGGACTGGGATCGGGACCGCCCGGCCCTGCTGGCCGGGACCGGGCGGCTCGCGTTCGGCGCTACTGCTGGGTGAGGGAGTTGACCAGGACCCCGCCCAGGGCGCCGTGGGCGCGCTTGGTGGCGGGGCGCAGGGCGCCCACGTCGATCCTGGTGTAGGACGAGCCCAGGTGGTCGTCCCAGGGGATGCGGACGATGGCGCGGCACCGGCCGCGGGCCACCCGCTCGGCGGCGTCCACGTCCTGGAGGCTGCGCTTGCTGACCCCGTTGACCACGAGCACGGACCTGGCGCGCAGGGCGCCGTAGCCGTTGCCGTCCAGCCAGTCGAAGGTCATGGAGACCGCGCGCTCGGCGTCGGCGTTGGCCGGGGCCACCAGCACCAGCCCGTCGGCGACCGGCAGGGCCCGCGCCACGCCCGTGGCCGCCGGGTCCAGCAGGGTGACGCCGTAGAACCCGCCGAGCAGCGAGGCCAGCTGGCCGTAGTCGCGGTCGTCCAGGGTCTGCACGTAGGGGTCGTCCAGGGTCTGGACGACCTCCAGGCCGGTCGCGGTCCGGCTGGTGTAGCCGCTCATCCGGGAGTAGTCCTGGATCGCCTCGGCGTTGGCGAGCAGCCCGGTGAGGGTCTCGGGCGTCTGGGCTCCGACCCGGCGGGAGAGGCCGTTGGGACCGGGGTTGACGTCGACGGCGACGACGAGGTCGTCGCGGTGCGCGGCCAGGGTGTGGCCGATCATCAGCGCGGTGACGGTCTGCCCGGCGCCTCCGGTGCAGCCCAGCACGACGAGGCTGCGCGGGCCGTCCAGCGGGGTGCGCAGGCGCTCGATGTCGCTGGGGGGCAGGTCCGAGCGCACGGGGGCGGCGCCGCCGGTGACGACCTTGGCCAGACGCCGCCAGCCCCGGGTGCCGCCGGAGTCGCTGGCGGCGGGCTCCTCGACCCGCCGCCGGGGCTCGGGCTCCTCGGTCCGGTACGCGGGGACGCCGTTGGGGGTGTCGCCCAGGCGCTCCTGCTCGCCGGTGCCGTGGTCGAGCTCCAGCGCGGTCCTGGGCTCGCGCGCGGACGGCTCGGGCTCCTCGCCGGGCGCGGGCTGGCCGAAGAGCTGGCCGAGCCTGCGCGCGTTCTGCGCCACCCGGTGGAAGACGCCGTCGTTCGGGTCGCCGGAGTCCTGCGGCTCCTCGGCGGGGTGCTCCTGCCCGGCGGGCGGGGCGGAGCGGCTCGCGAAGGCCCCGTTCTCGCTCCGCCCGGCGTCGTCGGTGTCCCGGCCGTTCGGCGGGGCGGCCCACTCCCTCTCTGAGGGGGTCCGCTCCTGCGCGAGGGCGTCGGCCATGCTGGGGTTGGCCCTCGGGTCGCGGGCGGCGCCGTTGCGGTGGTCCCGGGCCCCGGAGGCGCCGCTGGCGGTTCCGGCGCCCGCGTGCTCGCGCCGGGGGTCGTCGGCCGCCGGGGGCCTTTCGGAGGCGTCCGCGTCCCGGCCGGCGGAGTCGGCGACGCCGGTGGCGCGCATGCTCCAGCGGGCGCGGAAGGACGCGTCGCCGCGGTCGGCTCCGGCGGAACCGGAGGCCGGAGGGGTCGGTGCGCCGTCGGAGGCCCGGGCGTCGCCGGGATCGCGGGCGTCCCGGCGCGCGTTCTCCCGGCGGCGGGCCAGGGCTTCGGCCTCGGCCCTCTCCAGGTCGGAGGCGGTGCGTCGGCGGACCTGGTCGGTGCCCGAGTCCGCTCGGACGTTGCTGTCCCCGCGCCCGTGGTCGTCCCGGACCTCGACGAAGCTGACGAGCTCCCCGGTCCCGTGGTCGAGCTGGGTCGGCGGCTTGGGCTCGTCGGCGGGGGCCTGCGCGGTCGGCTCGGCCTTTCGGGCCGTCTCGTCGGCGGTGTCCTCGGCCTCGGTCGGGGCGGCGTTCTCCTCGCGCTCCTCGCGCAGCTCGTCGGCGGGGATGACGGGGTTGCCCCGGTCGCCGACCTTGGGCTGGTCGGGGTGGTGCTTCCTGCCGTCCTCGAACCACCGCGAGGGGTCCTTGGCGTCGCGCTCCTGTGTGGGAACGGCGTCGGCGAACTTCGGGCGCGGCGGTGCCGGGGTGTCGGCGGTGATGAGGTGGTCGTCGAGCACGGACATGTGCTCGTTCCACTCGGGGCCGCGGTCATCGGACTCCTCGCGCGGCTTCCCGGGCATGGCGTCCTGCTCGCCGGTGCCGTGGTCGAGTTCCAGGGCGGGCTTGTGGGCGGAGCGTTCGGCCTCGGGGGCCGCGGGCACGCCGGTGTCCGGGCTGGCCTGGGTGTCCGGAGTGCTCGTGTCGTCCGGGGTGGTCGCGCCCTGGGCGGCCGTGTCCGCGGCGGCACGGGTGTCCGCGCCACCGGGAGCGGTCCGCGCGGGGGCGGCCTCGGGGCTGGTGGTGTTCCCGTCCCCGGTGGTGCCCTCGGGGAGAGCGGTGTCTCCGTGCCCCGTGATGGGCCGGTGCTCAACGGTCTCCTCAGACCCGGTGGGGCTCCCGTTCCCGGTGATGGCTCTGGGCCTGGTGGTGCTCCCACGCCCAGCCGTGTCCTCGGGCTCCCTGGTGTCACTGCGCCCGGTGGTGCCCTCGGGGACGGTGGTGTCCCCGAGTCCGGCGAGGCTCCGGTGCGCGACGGTCTCCTCGTCTCCCGTGCCGGACCGGCGCTCGACGTTTTCGGACCCGGTGGCACTCCGGCGGGGAGCGACCGAGGGGCGTCCCTTGGCCGCCTCGGGGATCGCCGTGTGCCCGGGGGCGTCGGCGTGCCCCGTACTCGCGCCGGGAGCGGCCTCCGTGCGGGCCCCGCCCTCGTCGTCGGCCGCGTCCTGTCCCGTCCGCGTCACCGGGCGGTCGGTGTCCGCCGTCCCGTCCGTGTCCGTGGTCTCGGGCGCGACGGCCGCGTGCGCGGTGTCCTCGGCGCTGGCGGCGTCCTCCCGTCGGTCGGTACGGGCGGGCACGTCCCCGTCCGCAATCGCGCGGGCCTCCTCCTCCGGCGCCGAGGAGGAGGGCGGCAGCCAGGGCAGGCCGCCGGCCTCGGCCGGAGGGCGTCCGGTGGCCGCCGCGTAACGGGCCGCGTAGTCCGACAGGTCGCCGTAGCCCCCGGCGGGCTCGGCCTTCCTCTCCAGCTCCCACGGGGCGGCGTGGGGGCGCCCCCGGCGGCGGGGCCGCTCCGGCTCCTCACCGGTGCCGGGAAGCGCCTGGCCACGGGCGCGGGAGGTCGGCAGCTCCCTCGGGCCGCGCTCGCGTACGCGCTCGGTGCGGCGCTGCTCCTCCAGATCCTTGGCGACCCTGAGGCCCTGCGTACGGCCGCGCAGGCGTCGGGCGGCGGCGGTCTCCTCCTCGTCGGAGTCGGAGGCGCGCCGCTCGTCCACCGCGTCGGCCAGCTCTCCCCGGCTCATGGCCGCGGTGTCGCCGACGCTGTAGGCGCTCTTGGAGGCCAGACCGACGGGGGTCTCGCCGGAGGAGGCGCGCAGGCGGGCGAACCACGCGTCGCTGTCGCGCTGCTCCTCGCCCTCGGTCCCGTAGACCCTCTCCCCCGCGAAGCCGTCGTCGGGGTCCTCCCCGGCGTCCGCCTCGGGACCGCGGGGTTCCTCCTCCTGGGATTCCCGGGGGCCGGATCCCAGGGCGAAGCCGAAGTAGTTGAGCACGCGGCGGCCGACTCCGCGCCGGGGCCCGTCGGGTGCTCCGTCGTCCCCTCCGGAGGCGGCGGACGCGTCGGGCTCCTCCTCGCGCGGACGCGACGGGGCGCGCCGCTCCTCGGGTCCGGGGCGCGCGGCGACGGCCACGGGGGCGCGTTCGGAAGCGGCCGGGACCCTCTCCGCCGGAACCCCGCGCTCCAGAGCGGGGGCGGTCTCCGTTCGGGCGGGCGCGGTCTCAGAACGGGCGGAAGCGGTCTTCGACCTGTCCGGGGCGGTCTCGGCCCGGGCGGACACGGCCTCGGAACGGGCGGGGGCGGCCTCCGCCCTGACCGGGATCCGCCTCCCGGTCTCCTCGTCGTGCCGGGGCCGGATCCGCGGAGCCTCGGCCGGAACCCTCTCCTGGCCCTGGCCCGGCCGCCCGACCCCATCCAGGGCGGGGGCCTCCTGCTCGGCCTCGACGGCCGGGACACGGTCGGCGGGCCCGCGCACACCGAGCAGCGGCGGCGCGTCGGAACGGGACGGGCGGACCGCGGTGTCGGCGGCCTCGGCGGTCCCGGCCCCGGCCGCCTCGGGCTCGGCGCGGCGCCGCGCCGCCAGCGGGAGCGGACCGGACTCGGGGTCGCGGTGCCACACCCGCACGGTCACGCGGACCTCGGCGGGCTCGTACTCGGGGGCCAGTCGGTTGTACACCCGCGCCTCGGCGAGGAAGCGCGCCTGGGAGATGAGCAGCTCGGTGAGGCGCTTGCCCTCGATCACCGGCCGGGTGGCCAGCACGGTGATCACACCGGGCGGGACCACCCACAGCACCAGGTGCCAGCCGTTGCCGAACACGAAGGGCGCGTTGACGAGGCTGAGCAGGACCACCCAGAGCGCGAACACGCCCAGGGCGACCCCGAAGGTGCCCACCGGGAGCGGCATGGGCAGCCGGAAATCGTAGAGCTTGTAGAGCCGCTTCTCGATACGCCAGATGTTGGTGTACGTGGGCAGGTCCACGTTCCCGGCCTCCCTCGCCTATTCGGTCGATACGCCCATCGCTCGGGCGAGCGCCACGGCGATGACCTCGATGATGCCGGGGACGTAGAACACGATCCCGATGAAGATCGCCAGGATGATGAACTGGGCGAACCTCGTGATCTCCCTCGTGAACAGGAAGAACACCGCCACGATGGACACGATGACGAGGAAGAGCGGCCCGAAGAAGCCCCTCAGGAAGTCGGCGAGTCCACCGGTGTCGGGGGCGTTCTCGGTGGTCTGCGCCGCGAGGAAGAGCAGGTCGGCGCCTCCGGCGGCGTGGAGCACGTCCGGTGTGGAGGACAGCAGGGGGAGCATGTCAGGCGCCGCCCCCCGGTGTCGTTTCTGGTGTGCGCATGGTCCTTCTCTTCTCCTTGCCTACAGGCCCCGTCATCCGCCGAACGAGCGCGGGGCTCCCTGGATGTCACGCACGTGCCACTCGCTGCCGGAGTCCACGACGGTGACCAGGTAGTTCTGCGTGATCTGCCCGGTCTCGGTCCCGTCGGAGGCCGGGACGTTCCACCGGACGGTGGCCGCTACCTGTCGTACGTCATCATTCCCGGTCGAGGCCTGGGTTGGCACCGTGATATCGGACAGTTCACCAAATTCCAGGCTGTTCTCCGGAAGCGGGGCGATGGTGACGCCCGGTTCCACATAGCGCTCCAGGTGCGCCGGCTCCCCCGCGTAGGCCTCGAAGAAGCCGGACAGCACCTCCCCGAGCTGCTCCTCGGCCTCCGGGTCGGTCTCGAAGGCCGACCCCTCGGGCAGGCTGGCCCGGGTCGGCGCGGCCAGCAGCGCCGGGTTGCCCGAGACCACCAGGGCCTCCCCGTCGGCGTAGACCGGCACGTCCAGGCGCATGGGCTCGCCGTTGACGTCGGCCCGCACGACGACGAGGCCGTTGTGGTCGTCCTCCACGTGCACGGCGACGACCGTGAGGTTGTCGCCGGTGAGGCTGTCGGCGGGGACGTCCAGGGCGGCGGCCTCCCCCTCGGGGACGAACGCCGCCAGGTCGGACAGGCGCGCCTCGGGGTCGGCGGTGTCGAGGTAGGCCTCCGCGAACCGCATGCCGAAGGCCGCGGCGGCGGTCTCGGGATAGGTCGCGGTGTCGCCCTGTTCGGGCTCGTCAGAGGTGTCGGGAAGCGCGAACCCGCCGCGCAGCGGGAACCAGATGCCGTTGAAGACGACGACGATGATGAACGCCCACAGGACGGCGCGGCCCACACCGACCCACCAGCGCCCTCCGGCTCCGGCCCGGGGCCGTCGGCCGCGGGGGGCGTCGAGCCCCACGCCGCCGTCATCCGGCTCACCCGCGGCGGCACCCCGCCGCGACGCCTTCGCCATCCCCGCCTCCTGCACACAGGTCCGTGCCGCCCGCTTCGGACGGCGTCTCCGCCATGCCCTTGTCTACCCCATCCCTATAGTGAGGCATTGTGCGGGTTGGGAGCGTCCTTGGTGACTCCGCGTTTCCCCGCCAACCGCACATTGCACACATGGGCTTAACTTCTCAAAAGGTGCACAATACGGCAAGAGTTGCACTAACTACCGCTGCGGCCACACACTTCGCCGCAATTATGGTCGGACCGGAAAGGGATTAGTTCCCTCAGGGGGAGCAAGATGTGTCCCCGCGGACCGGGAAACCGTTGACGGGATGTGACCGGGCCCCGGACTGCCGTGTGCCCGTTCCCGCGCTTGGTCCGGCCTCCCGTCGGATCCCGGCCGTGAACGCAGGCGGGCGCCCGCCAGGGCGCTTCCCCGGCTTCGGGCCGATCCGGCCCCGAGCACGGATCCACCGTGTGAGCCCGGGAGCGTGCCCTAGATTGGCGGCATGCTCCGATACCTCGCAGCCCGGGTGTTCTGGTCCCTCAGCCGGTGGAAGCTGGCCACCGAGCCCAAGCCCGACCGCCCCACCGTGCTGATCGGTGCCCCACACACCTCCAACTGGGATTTCGTGCTCATGCTCGCCATCTCCTGGCGCCTGGGCCTGGAGCTGCACTGGCTGGGGAAACAGAGCCTGTTCACGGGCTGGCGCGGCCCGGTCATGCGCGCGCTCGGTGGAATCCCCGTCGATCGCGCGCGTCCCGGCCGGGTCGTCGACGACGTCGTCCGGCGCGTGCGGTCCGGCGAGACCTTCGGCCTGGTCATCACCCCCGACGGCACCCGCGGGGCGCACACGCACTGGAAGTCCGGCTTCTACCGCGTCGCCCGCGAGACGGGGATGCCGGTGACGCTCGGTTTCGTCGACCGCACCACGATGACCACCGGGCTCGGCCCGACCTTCGAGCTGACCGGCGACGTCGCGGAGGACATGGGCCGCATCCGCGCCTTCTACGCCGACAAGGCGGGGCACAGCCCGGAGCGGCGCGTCGAACCGCGCTTGCGCGAGGAGGGCGGCGCCGACTGACCCCCGTCCGGGCCCGACGATCGACCTCTCGCCACGAGACGGAAACCGTCGACCGTCAGTAGTGGTAGCGAGCGGCGATGACGACGATCTCGCGCTCCGTGACGACGTAGACCAGGCGGTGCTCATCGTCGATGCGCCGTGACCAGGCGCCGGGCAGGTGGTACTTCAGGGGCTCCGGCTTGCCTATGCCGGTGAAGGGATCCCGGCGGATGTCCTCGATCAGCTTGTTGATCCGGGCGAGTACCTTGCGGTCGGCCTTGAGCCAGGACGTGTAGTCCTCCCAACCGTGGTCCTCGAAAACCAGTCGCCTCACTCCGCGTCCTCGACGTCGGGATCGATCAACCCACGCTCGGAGACACCGGTGCCGTCCAGGGCGTTCTCGTAGGCTCTCAGCAGGCGCCGGGCGTTCGCGGGCGAGCGCAGGAGGTAGGCGCCCTCACGCAGCGCGGCGTAGTCCTCGGCGGAGACGAGCACCGCGTTGCCGTGCCTGGACACGATCTCGATGGCGTCGTGGTCGTCGTTGACCTTCTTGATCAGCGGGAAGAGGGATCTGCGAGCTTCGCTGGCGGTGATGGACATGATCGACCCTCCCGATATCTGGTACCGGATATCGTACCACTCCACCGCGTTCGAGCCGGGCGAGCGTCCCGCGACACACGACAGGGGCCGCGGACCCGGGCGCCGGAGGCTCGGCACGGGTCCGCAGCCCCTGTTCGCGGGCGTGCGGCGCGGTCAGACGTTGAAGCGGAACTCCACCACGTCGCCGTCGGCCATCACGTAGTCCTTGCCCTCGATGCGGACCTTGCCCGCCGCGCGGGCGGTCTGCATGTCGCCCGCGGCGACCAGGTCGTCGAAGGAGACCACCTCGGCCTTGATGAAGCCGCGCTGGAAGTCGGTGTGGATGACTCCGGCGGCCTCGGGGGCGGTGTCGCCCTTGCGGATCGTCCAGGCGCGGGCCTCCTTGGGCCCGGCTGTCAGGTAGGTCTGCAGGCCCAGGGTGGCGAAGCCGACCCGGGCGAGCTGGGCCAGGCCCGACTCGGTCTGGCCCATGGACTCCAGCAGCTCCTGCGCCTCGTCCTCGTCCAGCTCGGCCAGCTCCGCCTCGATCTTGGCGTCCAGGAAGATCGCCTCGGCCGGGGCGACGAGCTCCTGGAGCTTGGTGCGCAGCGCCCCGTCGGTCAGCTCGTCGGTGTCGAGGTTGAACACGTAGATGAACGGCTTGACCGTGAGCAGGCTCAGCTCGCGCAGCCGGTCCAGGTCCACGCCCTCGGCCGCGGACAGCGAGGTGCCCCCGTCGAGGACCTCCTGGGCGTCGCGGGCGGCCTGGAGCAGCTCCTGGGCGCCCTTGTCCTTGGCGTTGCGCTTGGCGTCCTTCTCCAGGCGGGGAAGCGCCTTCTCCAGGGTCTGGAGGTCGGCCAGGATCAGCTCGGTGTTGATGGTCTCGATGTCGCGGGAGGGCTCGACGTCGCCGTCGACGTGCGTGACGTCGGGGTCGTCGAAGGCCCGGATCACCTGGCAGATGGCGTCGCTCTCGCGGATGTTGGCCAGGAACTTGTTGCCCAGGCCCTCACCGGTGGAGGCGCCGCGCACGATGCCCGCGATGTCGACGAAGTCCACCGTCGCCGGGATGACCTTCGCCGAGTCGAAGATCTCGGCCAGCTTCCGGAGCCGGGCGTCGGGAACGCCCACGACCCCGACGTTGGGCTCGATGGTCGCGAACGGGTAGTTCGCGGCCAGGGCGTCGTTCTTGGTCAGCGCGTTGAAGAGGGTGGACTTGCCGACGTTGGGCAGGCCGACGATCCCGATAGACAGACTCACAAGCTCAGAGTCTATGCGGACCCGCGCGTGGGCGGTCCCATCGCGGGCCCGGGGCCGCGCGCTGCACCGGACCGGAAAAACAGGGCCAATCGCCGAAACGCAGTGCACAGGAGACGCTACTCACAGTAGGTTCGACAAACGCTGCCGGGAACCGGGGCGGCGACCGTCCGGTGCGCGGGCCACCCGTCGCACGCACGGCTACGCCTCCCCGGACCTGGACCGACACACCGCCGCTGGCGCGGCAGGCGCGCGGTGCGGCGGCCGGTGGGAGGACCGGCCCCGGACCGCGTCGGACGGGGCGCCGGAGCACACGGCTGACGCCGTGGGCCGGCTCTCCCCGTCGCAGCACCTTTCCTGGGGGGAGACAACCGTGGTCACCGACCAACTGAGGGCGCTCGTGCGCCGCTACCCGCTCGTCCGCTTCGCGACCCGCAAGATCCGCGTCCGGCTGCCCAGACGGCTGGGCGGGCTGGACCCGGACCGGGTCCCGCCGTGGACCCGCGAGGTGGTCTTCTCCCTGCCCCGCCTGGATTCGGACACGCGCCGGATCGGCCCGGACCGCCTCTCCCTGCGGCTGCCCGGCGACCTCACCGTTCCGCGGCGGCTGGCCGCCTTCGGGCTGGCCCGGCACGAGCCCGACAGCCTGGCCTGCTTCATGGCGATGCTCGACCACACCCGCCCCGGCGCGGTGTTCGACGTGGGCTCCGGGGTGGGGGTGTACTCGCTGCTGGCCGCCGCGCGCACGCGCCGCCCGGTGTTCGCGTTCGAGCCCACCCCGGAGATCGCCGCGGCGGCCCGGGTGGTGTCCTCGTCGGCGGACCTGGGCTTCACCGTGGTGGAACTGGCGCTGAGCAACCACACCGGCACCGCCCACCTGCGGCGGGCCCGGCACAACGACATGTGCAACACGCTCGTGCGCTCGGCGCGCACCGACCTGTCGCACATCACCGTGGAGGTGACCACCCTGGCGCGGTGGAACGAGGACGCGTCGGCCTTCCCGACCGTGCTCAAGATCGACACGGTCGGCACGGAGCCGGACGTGGTCGCCGGAGGGCTGGAGGTCCTGCGCCGGTACCGGCCGTGGATGCTGGTGAAGGTGCGGCCCGACCGGGGCGTGGAGGAGCGGCTCATGGCGCTGCTCGACCCGCTGGAGTACACCTGGTACCCGGTGAGCGGACCGCCGCCCTACGAGCCGCGCCCGGAGATCTCGGGCCGGGCCTCCCCCGCGTGGGAGCGGATGTGGCTGTTCACGCCGGAGCCGGTGACGGAGGAGTTCTGGCCCTCGGTGCGCGGCTGGCGCAGGGCGCTGGAGTCCTGCCGTCCCGGCTCCCGCGGGAACCCGGGCTCCTAGAGCCAGCCCTCCAGCGCGGCGAGGAACCCGGGCAGGTTGTCGCGGTGGACGCAGTGCCCGGCGCCCTCCACGACCCGGACGGTGAAGCCGCGTCCGGTCAGCTCGTCCGCGGTCTGGGGCGTGACGGTGACGCTGTCGCCCGCGCGCAGGACGAGGGAGGGCACGACCGGTTCGCCGGGGAGGAAGTCGTGCCCGGCGATCTCCTCGGCGACGAAGTCGAAGAACTCCGGGTCGAAGGCGGCGAAGCCCCTGACCTCCCTCTCGACGTCGTCGTCGGTCCACCTGGGGTTGCTCTGGCGCACGCGCGTGGCGTCGGCGGTGACGAAGACGCGGCGCACGCGCTCGCCAGCGTCGGCGTGCATGGGGGGCAGGCGGAACGCCGGGTCCACGTAGACCGCGCGGGCCGGGCGCAACCGCTCCACCGCCAGCGAGAGCGCCACCGCGCCCGTGGAGTGGCCGATGGCCAGGTCGGCTCCGGTGGGCAGGGAGTCCGCCAGGTCGTCGCCGAGCGCCGCCACGGAGTAGGCGCCGCGCGGGCTGCTGCCGTGGCCGCGCATGTCGACGCTGACCACCCGGCGGCCGTGTTCGACCAGCGCGTCCTCGACGGCGTGCCAGGTCTCGTGGGTGGCCATGGATCCGTGGACGAGGAGCACGGTGAGGTCTCCGGTGCCGCGGGTGTAGGTCTCCAGTCTCATGGGAGCGGGCCTCCTGGGGAAGTGAGGGACTGCCAGGTACGGGGACCGGTGAGAGGTGGTCCGGCCCCGGACGGAGATTTCAGGTTCTCGAAAACTTTTGCACAAGGGAAGTGAATGTCCGGAAGCGGCCTCGTGTCCGTCCCCGCTCCCCGCCGGGACTCCGTGCCGCTCGGGTCCGCGCCTCCGGCCCCCGTCCCGGCGCGGCGGCGCGCCGGGACGGGGGCCGGGGGCGGTGGCCTCACTCCCCGCCGAGGGAACCCACCAGTTCCGCCAGGGCCTCCACCTCGGCGGGGTCTTCCCCGGAGGCGTAGGTGCGGTCGGCGGTGAGGGCGCTGACCGAGACGGCGCCCCCGTCGAACAGCGCGGCGCTGTCGGCGTTCTCCTTGGTCTCCGGACGGCATCCGGCGACGTCCGGTGCGCACAGCTTCGGCGCGGGGGTGTGGGAGTCCTCGCCCGTGTACTCCGCGACGAGCACGGTGCCGGTGCCCACCTCGGTCCAGCGCACGTCCGCGGCGGGGGCGCCGTCCGTGGACGCGGGGTGGTTGACGTTGACCAGGTACTCGGCGCTGAGCAGTCCCGCGCCGTGCATCCGGGCCACCAGGTCCGCGCCGAAGGCGGCGGTGGCGGTGAAGGTCTCGGGGGTGACGGCCAGGTCCTCGTCCACGCTCGCGCTCAGCGCCACGGATGGCACCCCGGCGAGCTGGGCGGCCAGGGCGACCCCGACCGTCCCGGAGTTGGGGATCTGCGTGGCCACGTTGGGCCCCGAGTTCACCCCGGAGACCACCAGATCGGGGGCCTCCTCCCAGCCGACCGCCTCGGGCAGGCCGTGGAGGAGGGCGAAGGTCACCGCGTCCACGGGGGTGGCGCTGGGCGAGTCCTCCTCACACGGACCGTCCTCGCGGCAGACCCCGTGGACCGCTCCGCCGCTGGGCGCGTCGGCGCAGTCGTCCGCGTACTCCCGGGGGACGTCGGACGGAGCGCTCAGCCCGAACGCGCCGCCGTGCGACAGGGCGCTGCTCATGCTGGACTGCTGGGCCCACGGCGCGAAGACGACCACGTCGGCTCCGGCGTCGCAGAGGGCCGCACGCAGTTCGTACAGGCCGCGCCCGTCGGAGCCGTCCTCCTCGGCCGCGCGCATGGAGTCGTCGTTGCCGACGAGCACCCGCAGTCCGTCGAGCGGGGCGGGCGGGAAGTCCGCGGCGGTGAACGCCCCGGGTTCGGCGGGTTCGTCGCCGGAGGCGCCGCAGGCGGACGCCAGCAGGATCAGGGGAAGCGCCGCCGCGGCGAGGAGGCGGCGCGGGGTGTGGGGCCGTGGTGCCATGACCGGTGTCCTTCTGTGGGGGGGTCGGGGGGAGGGGCGCCCGCGTCCGGGACGCGGGCGCGTGGGGCCCTGGCCGGGCGGGCGGTCAGAGCCAGCCGTCCAGCGAGGCCAGGAAGCCCGGAAGGTCGTCGCGGTGGACGCAGTGGCCCGCGCCCTTCACGACCCGGACGGTGAAGCCGCGTTCGGACAGCAGCCGGGCGCCCTCGGCGTCCACGGTGAGGCTGGGGTCGGCCAGCTGCACCAGGGAGGGGACCGCGGGGGCCGCGGGCATGCGGTCCGCGCTCGCGGACTCGGCGACGACGTCGAAGAAGTCGGGGTCGAAGGCGGCGAAACCGGCCAGCTCCGCCTCGACGTCGGCCTCGCTCCAGCGCGGGTTGGCCGCGCGCACGCTCTCGGCGGTGGCCTCGGCGACCATGCGGCGCATGGCGGTGTTCGCCCCGGTGGGCACCTGGGAGAAGGCGAAGGCCGGGTCGGAGTAGACCGCGCGGGCCGGGCGCAGCCGCTCCACCGCCAGGGACAGGGCCAGCCCGCCCATGGAGTGCCCGATCGCCAGGTCGGCGCCGGTCGGCAGGGAGTCCGCCAGGTCGTCGCCGAGCGCCTGGACGCTGTAACCGCCGCGCGGGCTGCGCCCGTGGCCGCGCATGTCGACCTCCAGGACCCGGTACCCCAGGCCGGTCAGATGGTCGCGCACGGCGTGCCAGGTGCCGTGGTCGGACATGGCGCCGTGGACGAGCAGCGCGGTGCGCTCGCCCGTGCCCGCCTCGTGGGTGTGCAGTCTCATGGAGGGTGTTCCGCTCTCGTGGTGTGGGGACGGTGGAGGGGTGCGGCGGTTCAGCGGACGCCGCGGACGAAGACGATGGCGAGCGCGCCGAGGAGTCCGACGGCCGAGCCGACCAGGAACAGGGAGCCGTATCCGCCCAGGTTGAGGATGATCACCGAGGCGACGAACGGCGCGATGATCTGCGGCCCGGCGGCGGCGATGTTGAGCACGCCCATGTCGCGGGCGGCGTCGGCCTCGCTGGGCAGGACGAGCGTGGCCAGGGCGGTGTCCACGGCCATGAAGCAGCCGAAGGCGCTGCCGTTGACGACGGCGAAGACGAGCATGCCCGTCCAGGTCGGCATGAAGTAGGGGATCAGCATGGCCAGCGCGGAGACGATCCCGCAGACCAGGGCGAAGAGCTTGCGCCGGTCGAGGCGGTCGGAGAGCGGGCCGCCTACCGCCGTGGTGACGATCGTGGCCGCGGCCATGACGCCCGTCAGGACGGTGACGCCGGTGGCCGGTTCCAGCCCCGGGGGCAGCGCGACGAAGTAGTCGAGGATGTAGAGCTGGAAGCCGAGGATGAGGAAGTAGCCGAGGAAGAGCAGCGCGCGTCCGGCGAAGACCAGGGCGAAGTCGCGGTGGGCCAGCGCGGACAGGAAGCGGCCCAGGGCGACGGCGGGGTTGACGCGCTCACCGGTGGCGCGCCCGGGGAGTTCGTCGCCACGCGGGTCGTGGGTGAGCGCGGTGAACAGGACTCCGACCGCGACGACGACGCCGCCGAGCACGATGTAACCGAAGGCCAGGCTGTCGGTGAACAGCGTGGCCAGGCCGGTGCCCAGGACCCCGGCGACGGACACGGCGATGCCCATGGCCGCGGCGGCGGTGCCGCGCCGCTCGTGCGGGACGCGGTCGGGGATGACGGCGGTGATCGCGGCCTGGTGCAGGTTCATGGCCCCCTGGGCCAGGCACCAGCCGACCACGATCATCAGCAGGGAGTCGGCGAAGCCCAGGACGAACACCAGCAGGAAGGCCGCGACGGCGCCGCCGATGATCCAGGGGTTGCGGCGGCCCCAGCGCGAGCGGGTGCGGTCCGAGAGCGCGCCGCCGATCGGGTTGAAGACCGTGCCGAAGACGGCGGCGATCCCGGAGACGATTCCGAGGTTGGCGACGGCGGCCTCCTCGTCGCCCGGGGTGAGGCCCTGGACGTGGAGGGGGAGCAGGACCGCACCGATGCCCAGGTAGAAGGCGTAGACGGCGAGGTTGCCGACACCGAGCATGGGCACCAGGCGCCGCAGCCCGCGTCTGCCGGTCGCCGGGACCGGGGAGACGGACGGGGTGGGGGGTCGGGCGGGTGGGGAAGCCGGCTGTTCCTCGTCCGAGAGGGGGGCGGTGTTTTCGGACACTGTGCATCATCCCTGGCATGAACCGATAGGAAACGCCTGCTCAGGCGTTGGTTATGCGTTTAAGCTAAGTTACACGTTTAACCCTGTCAATAGATTCTTCGTCCGCAGTTCACACGGGTACGCACCCGACCGGCGGCTCACCCGCCGCCGGTCCCCCACAGGCAGGGCAAGATAGCCGCATGACTTCGATTCGCCCCCGGCCCACCACCATCACCGACATCGCCAGACGGGCAGGGGTGTCCACCGCGACGGTCTCCTACGTGCTCAACGACGCCCCCGCCGGAGCCCGCATCCCCGAGAGCACCCGGGCGCGGGTGCGCGCGATCGCCGACGAACTGGGCTACGTCCCCCACGCCAGCGCGCGGTCGCTGCGCACCGGCTCCAGCGACCTCGTGCTCCACGTGCAGATCGACGCGGTGCAGGGCCCGCTGGCGTCGGAGTTCCTGCACCGGCTCACGCGCTCCCTGCGCGAGCTGGGCTACACGCTCATGCAGTACGGGGCCGAGCGCAACCGCGGGGTCAAGGCCGCCCGGACCTGGGCGAGCATGCGGCCCGCCGCCGTCATCGCGGGCTACGACCGGCTCACCCCGGCCGGGATCGACCTGCTGCGCCGGTCCGACATCCAGGTGATCGCGGTGGGCGTCGACGCCGCCGAGGTCAAGGGCACGGGCGTGTCGACGCTGACGATGGACAACGAGGGCGTGGGTGCGGAGGCGGCCCGGCACCTGCTGGAGCGCGGGTACCGGGACCTGGCCGCCGTGGTCCCCGCGGAGGGCCCCGTGCGCGAGATGGGCGAGGGCCGCCTGGAGGGCCTGCGGGAGGCCGCGGCGGCGGCGGGCGCGACCGTGCGCCGCCACGAGATGGACTGGTCGCCCGAGTCCGCCGGGGAGATCGTGCGGACGTGGCTGGACGAGGGCCTGCCCGAGGGCGTGTTCGGCTACAACGACGAGTTCGGCGGCCTGCTGCTGGGCGCGCTGCTGGACGCCGGGGTGCGCGTGCCCGAGCAGGTGGGGCTGGTGGGCGCCGACGACGTCATGCTGTGCCGGATGCTGCGGCCGAGGCTGACCAGCGTGCGCCTGGAGAGCGAGAGCAGCGACCAGGTCGCCCGCCGGATCGTGGCGGCCGTCACCGAGCGCACCGAGGTGCACCTGTCCCCGTGGACGCCCGTGCTGGTGCGGCGCGACACCTGAGGCGGCACAGCGCCTCGGCGGGCGGAGTGCGCGGCTACTCCACCTCGATCCTCGCGGACAGGCGGACGTCGTCGTGGGAACGGCCCACGAGCAGGTCGTAGCCGCCTCCGACGTACTCCCACTCGTCGGCGTCGCAGGCCCACACCCGGATCGCGTCGCGCGGGACGACGACGTCGACCTCCGCGGTCTCCCCCGGACCCGCGGCCACCGCGGCGAACCCGGCCAGCGTGCGGGCCGGACGGTCGCCGGGCTCGTGCGGGGCCAGGTAGACCTGCACGACCTCGCGGCCCTCGCGCTCGCCCGCGTTGGTCACGCGCACGCGGACCCGGGCCAGCGCGGCCTCCCCGTCCGCGTCGTCGCCGGGTTCGGCCAAGGACACCTCCACCGCGTCGTAGCGCCACCGCGTGTAGGACAGCCCGTGCCCGAAGCAGAAGGCCGGGTCCTTCTCCGAGCGCTCCCAGCCCCGGTAGCCGACGAACACGCCCTCGGAGTAGTCCAGGACCCCGTCCACGGGGGCCACCCGGCTGACCGGGGCGTCGGCCAGCGCGACCGGCCAGGTGGTGGGCAGTCGCCCGGAGGGGTCCCGGTCGCCGAGCAGGACGTCGGCGAGCGCCCCGCCGAGCTCCTGGCCGCCGAACCAGGTCAGCAGGACGGCGGAGACGTCCTGCAGCCAGGGCGTCTCCACGGGCGCCCCGGTGTTGACCACGACCACCGTGTGGTCGTTGACCTCGGCGATCCGCGCGACCAGCTCGTCCTGGCGGCCGGGCAGGGTGAGCGAGTCGCGGTCGAAGCCCTCCGACTCCACGTCCTCGGTGGTGGCCACCACCACGACGGCCACGTCGGCCTCCCGGGCGGCCTCGACGGCCTCCCTCAGGAGGACGTCGGCCCCGGCCATGGGCGCGCGGTGGGTGAGGGTGAAGCCGATGAAGGCGAAGTCGCCCATGCCCAGGTCCTGGTGGGCCTTGGTGACGCTCACCCGCACCGGCTCGCCCGCGGTCAGGACCACGGGCACGGAGACGGCGGGCGGGTCGAACATGGCCTCGCCCGGGTCCTGCCCCTCGGAGCGCAGCTCGTCGTCCAGGAGCACCGCGTCGCCGACGGTGAGGACGTAGCGTCCGGCGCCGGAGATCCCGAACAGGTGCTCGCCGCCGGCGGCCGGGGTGTAGGTCCCGCTCACCTCGATGCCGGCCAGCTCGGCGTTGGTCGCCCCCTCGGGCAGCTCACCGATCCAGCGGGCGGTGCCGTCGGGCAGGGAGGCGGTGGCCAGGACCCGGCCGTCGGCGGCGCGGAAGACGGCCGTGAGCGGGGCGGACAGGGCGGGCAGGGTCGCGCGCGGGTCGGCGCCGACGGAGTAGGTCAGCTCCACGTCCTCGGGCAGCGCGGCGCGCAGCCCCTCCAGCGGGGTGACGGTGCGCTCGGCGAAGACGCTGGCGCTGCCGCCGCCGCTGGTGCGGGCCTCGGAGGCGGCCAGGCCCACGAGCGCCACCCGGCGCAGGCGCGCGGGCTCCAGCGGCAGGGCGCGGTCCTCGTTGCGCAACAGCACGAAGGAGCGGGCGGCCACCTCGCGGGCGACGGCGCGCCCGTCCAGGGCCTCGGGGCGGTCGGCGGGCGCGACGACGGGTTCGGCGCCCTCCAGGAGGCCGACCCGGGCGGCGAGCAGCAGCACCCGCCTGGCGAGGGCCTCCACCGTCTCCTGCGGGACGCGGCCGTCGCGCACGGCGTCGAGCAGGTGCTGGCCGTAGACGGTGTTGGGGCCGGGCATGGCCACGTCGAGCCCTGCCAGGGCGTCGCGGACGGTGTCGCGGGCGGCCGTCCAGTCCGAGACGACGAAGCCGTCGAAGCCCCACTCCTCGCGCAGCACGGCGTTGAGGTCGGCGTTCTCGGTCATGGTGGTGCCGTTGACCCTGTTGTAGGCGGCCATCACACCCCAGGGCCGGGCCCTGGCCACGATGCGCTCGAAGGGCGCCAGGTAGACCTCGCGCAGGGTGCGCTCGTCGGCGCGCACGTCGACGGTGAAGCGGTCCGTCTCGGAGTCGTTGGCCACGAAGTGCTTGACGGTGGTGGCCACTCCCCCGTCCTGGACGCCCAGCACGTAGGCGGCGCCGATCTCGCCGGTGAGGTAGGGGTCCTCGGAGTAGGTCTCGAAATGGCGCCCGCCCAGCGGTGAGCGGTGCATGTTGACGGCGGGGGCGAGCAGGACGTGGACGCCCTTGCGGTGCGCCTCCTGGGCCAGGAGGTGTCCGGCGGTGCGCACGAGGCCCCGGTCCCAGGTGGCGGCGATCGCGGTGGGGCTCGGCAGCTGGATCGAGGGGTCGTCGGGGGTCCAGCGCTCGCCGCGCACACCGACGGGGCCGTCGGACATCACCAGGCGGCCGAGGCCGATGTCGGGGTTGGCGGCGATCGCCCACATGGACTCGCCCGAGAGCAGGCGGATCCTGCCCTCCAGGTCGAGCGCGGCCAGGGCCTGCTCCACGCGCCGCGCGCGGGCGAGGTCTGCGTCGTTCGGTGTGCTCATGTCGGACTCCCGGGAAGGCGCGCGGAGGCGCGGACGAATTTACCTACCGAGCGTTCGGTAGAATATTCGTCCCTCAAGTTAAACGATTAACTGGGTCTTGTGAAGCCCTGCGGACTCCCTTTCGCGGACGAACCCCCTCCCGCCTCCGGTCGCACCCCCGCGCCTCCCGGGTCGCGGGCCCGCCCTCCGGCTCCGCTGGCCGCACGGCCCGGGGCCGGTGGACATGCCGGACTTGGCGGTTCTGCTCACCGATGTCCTGCGTGGCGGGGAGCCACGCGACGGCGCGGGCTGACAGCATGGACGGCCATGAACGGCCTCGCACTCGTACTCATGCTCCTGATCGGTCTGGCGGTCGGCACCGCCGTGGGCTGGGTCCTGGCCCGCGGCCGGGAGGCCGAGACGCGGGCCGACGCCCGCGCGGCCCAGGAACGGGCGGCCTACGTGGAGGAACAGCTCGCCGACCGGTTCCGCGCCCTGTCCGCGCAGGCCCTGGACCAGACCAACCAGCGCTTCATGGAACTGGCGGAGGGGCGGCTGCGCGCGGTCAGCGCCGAGGCCGGGGGCGACCTGGACGAGCGGCGCCGCGCGGTGGAGCGCATGGTCGAGCCGCTGACGCGGACCCTGGACCGGGTGGAGCGCCAGCTGAGGGAGGCCGACGCGGGGCGGGCCGCGGCCCACGCGGAGCTGGCCAAGCAGGTCGAGTACGTGCGCGAGGGCTCGGAGCGGCTGCGCGACCAGACGCAGTCGCTGGTGACGGCGCTGCGGCGGCCCGAGGCGCGCGGCCGGTGGGGCGAGCTCCAGCTGCGCAGGGTGGCGGAACTGGCGGGGATGGGCTCGCACTGCGACTTCGAGGAGCAGGCCGCCACGCGCGACGGGACGCGGCGCCCGGACATGGTGGTGCGCCTGGCGGGCGGCAAGAACATCGTGGTGGACTCCAAGGTCCCGCTGGCGGCCTACCTGGACGCCGTGGAGGCGGGCGCGGAGGAGGCCGCGCGGCACCTGCGCGTCCACGCCAGGCACCTGCGCACGCACGTGGACCAGCTGGCGGCCAAGGCGTACTGGTCGGCGTTCACCCCGGCGCCGGAGTTCGTGGTGCTGTTCATCCCCGGTGAGGCGTTCCTGGCCCCGGCCCTGGAGTACGACCCGGAGCTGCTGGAGTACGCGATGGGGCGGCGGGTGCACATCGCGACGCCGACGACGCTGATCTCCCTGCTGCGGACGGCGCAGTACGCCTGGCAGCAGGAGGCGCTGAGCGAGAACGCGCGGGCGGTGTTCGACCTGGGCAAGCAGCTGCACGAGCGGCTGGGCACGCTCGGCGGGCACGTGGAGGGGCTGGGCCGGGCACTGACCCGGACGGTGACCGCCTACAACCAGACCGTGGGGTCGCTGGAGAGCCGGGTGCTGGTGACGGCCCGCCGGTTCGGTGAGCTGGGGCTGGTGGACGGCGAGCTGGACCGGCCCGTGGGCGTGGAGGAGCGGCCGCGCGCGGTGGTGGCGCCCGAGTTGTCGGACCCGGGCGGCGCCGGAGCGGACCCCGGGAGCCGGAGTGGTCCGGAACCCGGCGGGCAGGGGAACGGAACGGACGTTCGTCGCGAAACATCGGAACCGCAACGGCCCAAGCCGGTGTCCAACGGGGAGGAAGGCGTGTTCGTCGCGGATGGGACAAGTAGCCGGAAGGACGACACGATCCGTGGAAAAGACACCGAACATTCACGAGAAGTGACACACTAAACACTGTGAGTAACACACTGGGGAGGCGGACGGCTATGCCCCCGCGGAAGGCGGACGGTCCCGAACGCGGGCGCGCACCGTACTTCGTGCGGCCCGACGGCCGCGTCCGGGACGTGCCGCATGTCAGGAAGAGGGAGCGCCCGGTGCCGAGGCCGAAGGAGAACGCCCCCGGGACCCCGCCACGCCTGACCGGACGCGGCGGTGTGCTGGCCATCGTCGTGTTCAGCTTCGCCGGGGCCATGGTCTCGCACTGGGCGGGCACCCCCGCGGCCCCGGGCGTCGCCTTCACCCTCGCCTGCCTGCTCGGCGCGTTCCTGGTCCGGCCCAGCGACCTGCTGTCGCTGTCGGTCAGCCCGCCCATCGCGTTCTTCGTCGCCGTGGTCGCCGCCGAGAGCGTGCTGGCCCTGGGCAGCGAGGGGTTCGCCCGGGTCCTGCTCCTGGGGCTGGCGTCACGGCTGGCCGAGGTCGCCCCCTGGCTGTTCCTGGGCACGGCGCTGGTCCTGGTGATCGGGGTGTTCCGGGGCCTGCCCGGCAACATCCGCGACCTGGGCGACCAGCTGAACGGCCGCGGTTAGGCACAGGCCGCGCGGCTCGGTCCGGGCTACTCGGTCCGGACGGTTCGGCGCGGGCGGGTCAGCGCACGCGGAGGAGCGCGCCGTACGGGCCACGCGCGTCCCGGGCAGCGGGACGCGGACCGCGAGGCGGCCCCGCCCCTCAGAAGGGCGTGTCGCCGTCCCCCGGTTCGTCCCCCCGGCGCTCGTCCATGGCGGCGGCCCGCTT